>QFOI01000207.1 GCA_003241175.1 Pseudopedobacter saltans | reverse complement strand
ATTGGAAAGAATGGAATAGCTCAAAATCTATTTCGCAAACGGTAATGGTATGGGCTATAGAGTGGTTGTACCATTATGAATTATGGCTAATCACAGGTGACTGGTTAGGTGGCGGAACTGTCCACGGAGCAACAAAAAAAGATATTATTAAAAATGAAACAAAAAACACAATATAAAATTACGTCTGTAGGTCTTATTCCCTCAGATTGGGAAGTTAAGAAATTTACTGAGATATTTTATATTTTTCCAACAGCCAGTTATTCAAGAGCAGACTTGACAAATTCTGATGAAACCTTATATATGCATTATGGCGATATCCACACGAAATATCATTTTCATATTGATGTTAATTCTGCACAGTTACCAACAGTACCCGATGATAAAGTAAAGAACTATGAACTCGTAAAGGAGGGAGACTTACTAATTAGCGACGCTTCTGAGGATTACGAAGGAGTTGGTAAAGCAATAGAGGTTGTTAATCTTGGGGAAAAGAAAATGATTTCAGGCTTGCATACTTTTCACGTAAGAGAAAAAACACCTGTTTTTGCCAAATTATTCAAGGGATATATAAGTTTACACGAAGATGTTGTTAAGCAGTATAGAAAACTGGCTACAGGAACTAAAGTTTATAGCATTTCAAAAGATAGTTTATTAAAAATTCAAATCCCTATACCTCCACTTCCAGAACAACAAAAAATTGCCGAAATACTCTCTACTTGGGACAAAGCCATACAGCAAACCCAATCTTTAATTCAAAAACTGGAAGTAAGAAATGAGGCATTAGCGTTTTCACTGTTAACAGGAAAAACGCGTGTAATTAATAAGGAAAATATTAAATATCATAAAACTACTTTAGGGAGTAAATACCCAATTGACTGGGAAATAACAACTATAAAAAAACTTTTTAAAGAAAGAAAAGAGAAGTCTAGTGATCAGTCAAAATATCCTTTATTTAGTTTGACAATTGAAAAAGGATTGACAGAGAAAACAGATAGATATGAGCGATCTTTTTTATTAAAGGATCAAGAATCAAATGAATATAAATTAATACATCCTAATGATATTTTATTTAACCCAATGAATTTGCGTTTTGGAGCAATTGCGAAATCAAATGTTGATCAAATAGTCTCAGTATCGGCGTATTATAATTCTATTTACAAAAATGATGACAGTATTAATTTAGACTACTATACAGACCTATTTAAGACCAGATTGTTTCTTAATCTATATGAGCGAATTGCTATTGGTTCTTTATTAGAGAAAAAGAGAGTACATCTTTCTAATCTATTAGATTTAGAGATTCCAAAACCATCGCTAACAGAACAAAACACAATTGCTAATATACTTAACACCGCGAATAAAGAACTTAAACAGTATCAAGAAAAATTAACAGCCTTAAATGAACAGAAAAGAGGTTTGATGCAACAATTACTAACAGGTAAAGTAAGAACAATATGAGTAACAAAAAGTTTAGAGTGCTAAGTTTGGATGGCGGTGGTATCCGTGGAATTTTTCCGGCGGTAATTTTGAGCGAAATCGAAAAGGAGTTGAAAGCTAAAGGATGTGAGGATTGGCAAATATTTCAGAACGTAGATTTAATTTTTGGTACTTCTACAGGTGGCATCCTTGCGTTAGCTCTATCACTTGGTATTCCTGCAGAAGAAATTAAAAACCTTTACTTTAACAACGCTAAAAATATATTTGGAAATAAAAAAGGATTTCTAAAATGTATTAACCACTCATCACACGACAGGTCAAGTCTAAAAAGCTTATTAGAAGATGTGTTTAAAAAATATCATAATAGTTCTATCCCTAAACTTAAGGATTGTAAAGTTCCTGTTGGGGTATCAATTTACGATTTAAGCATTGGAAAACCATCTGTTCTCAAAAGCCTTTACCATCACAGGTTTACTCGTGATCCTAATCTTCCATTACTAGATGCTGCATTATCAACCTCATCTGCACCTACATATTTTGACCCATATTCTGGTAATATGTATAAAGATATGAAAGGAGATGTTCTTCAATTTAAAAATAAAGTAGATGGCGGTGTTTGGGCTAATAACCCAAGTCTAATTGCTTTGATTGAAGCTCAAAAAGCTTTTAAAAAAGAGTTAATTGATGTTAATTTACTTTCAATTGGTACAGGTGAAAGAATATTTCTTGAGCCTAATAGAGAGAATAAATTTGGAATTTGGTATTGGATCAACAACAAGCGTAAAAGAATTATAGAGTTGTTTATGCAAGGTCAATCTCAGCAAGTTGAAAATATTTTAAGCTTATTGAAGAATGGTATAGATAGACAAGAGCCAGATAACTTTAGTTATATCAGACTGAATACTTTATTCAAAACAGAATTGGAAAATATTGAAATGGATGAAACTAACATTGATAGGCTAAAAGATCTTGAGACTCGTGCATTAGAAGTTTACAATGAGAATAAGGTCGAGATTTATAAATTGATGAATATAGATATATGAAGCACATTAGAAAATCATTTGAAAAATTTAAATCCGAATTATTATCAAAAGGATTTTATGATATTTTCAAAGCAGTTTTGATTTTTGTAGGGGGCTTGTTTTCAACATATTTAATTAGCCCATTTCCTTTGGTAAAGACTTTTTTATTTACTGATGTTATAATTCCAACATATTTGATTGTAGCTTTTGCTATATTCACTATTAGTCTGTCTTTTTTACTATTTAGGTATAAGTCAAGGCTGGATAATTTAATACGAGATAATAATCTTGATGAATTAACTGGCTTAAAAAACCATAAAGCGTTGAAAATTGTATTGGAATCTTTAATTAAAGATTTTAAAGATAATACTAGTGTTATCCTAGTTGATATTGACGATTTCAAATCCTTTAATACCAAGTACGGTTACGGAGAAGCTGATTTAATATTAAAAAAGTTAGGTGAATTACTTGGAAGTGATAAAAGAGCAACAGATGAAACTTTTCGTTTCTTTCAAAGAGGTGACGAGTTTGTTGTTATTGCTAGGGAAACAAATCTCGGACAAGCATTACAGGCAGCCGAACGCAAAAGAAAGATGGTTGGAAACAATATTTTTTCGATTGCAGACAACAAACATCGTTTAACAATTTGTTGTGGCGCAACAACCTTGCGAAAGGATGATTCGATTGAATCCTTAACCGATAGAATTTCTAAAGCTTTAAAAGAGGCTAAGAGTATAAAAGGTAAAAACAACACAAAATCAATTTCTTGACAAAAGAGTTTTAAGCAAGTTATCTTAAAAGAAGAAAGTGATGCGAAAATATTTAAATAATAATGGATACACCATCATTTAAAGAAGATCATATCTCCCAGATCCCGGCGTTAAAACTGCTGATGAATATGGGCTGGAAATACCTGTCTCCTGATGAAGCTTTGGTAGCTCGTGGAGGTAGAAGTTCAAATGTTTTGCTGGAAGGTATTTTGAAAGCGCAATTAGGAAAAATAAACAAGATTGAATACAGGCAAAAAGAATTTGCTTTTTCTGAATCCAACATTAATAATGCGATACTTGCTATACGTGATTTGCCTGTCCAAGACGGTTTCCTAGCAGCTAATAAAGCTTATTATGAACTCATTACTTTAGGTAAGAGTTTTGACCAGACTGTTTTAGGAGATAAGAAGAGTTTCTCCTTTAAGTACATCGACTGGAATAATCTGGAGAATAATGTGTATCATATTACAGAAGAATACAGCGTACTGCGTTCAGATCGTACAGACCATTATCGCCCGGACATTGTTTTGTTTATCAATGGTATTCCAATGGTGATAATAGAATGCAAATCACCTAAAATTAAAGACCCTGTAGAAAAGGCCATTGAACAGCATTTGAGAAACCAGCAGGAAAATGGTATTCGTAGCTTATACTTATATTCCAATCTTACGATTGCTCTGTCGTGTAATGAGGCAAAGTATGGCACTACCGCAACCAGTAAAGAGTTTTGGGGTGTTTGGAAAGAGATTTTTCGTACTAAAGAGGAAGAACGTTTGTGGGAAAATGAAATCGGAAAAATAAAACATAGCTCTTTGCCTCAGAGCGATCGTACATTGTTATTCAAAGAGCGATTTAAAAATGTATGGCATTATTTTGAAAATTTAGAGCAAGCTGAGCAGGTTGTAACTATTCAGGATAAATTACTCTTTAGCTTTTGCCATCCTCAACGGTTATTGGAAATCATTTATAATTTCATATTATATGATGATGGGATAAAGAAGGTAGCACGTTATCAACAGTATTTTGCTATTAAAAATACCTTGTCAAAAATCCTAAAAACAGATGCCAAAGGCAGACACGAAGGCGGTGTAATCTGGCACACACAAGGAAGTGGAAAATCTTTAACGATGGTGATGCTTGCCCAGTTAATTGCTTCGCATCCTCAAATAAAAAATCCAAAAATACTTTTAGTAACCGACCGAATTGATCTTGATGACCAAATTACTGAAACGTTTAGGAAATGTCATGTCCCGGTAGAAAATGCACAGACCGGAAAACATCTGGTGGAGCTTGTACGAAGCCCGGATGATGCTGTTATAACCACACTCATTCACAAATTTGAAGCTGCGATAAATCAAGCTAAAGATGGATTCGAGTCTCCCGAAATCTATATTTTAATAGACGAAGGTCATCGCTCCCAGTACGGCTCCTTCAATGTGAAAATGCAAAAAGTGTTTCCGAATGCCTGTTTTATCGCATTTACAGGTACACCTTTGATGAGGAAAGAGAAAAGCACTGCAAATAAATTTGGTGGCATTATTGATGTATATTCCATTACAGATGCTGTTGAAGACGGTGCTGTAGTGCCATTGCTATATGAAGGAAGGCATAATTTGATTGAAGTTAACGAAAAGCCGCTTGACAACTATTTTGATAAAGTGTCCGAGCCACTGACTCAGTATGGAAAAGCCGCTTTGAAAAGAAAATATAGCTCTAAAAATATTCTTAATAAAGCTGACCAGATCATATACGCAAGAGCTTGGGATATTACTGAACATTTTGTCGATAATTTTCAGGGTACGGGTTTCAAAGGGCAAATAGTTACGCCTAATAAAGCAACAGCTATTAAGTACAAAGAGTATTTAGATGAAATAGGAAAAGTAACTTCAGAAGTAATTATGTCGGCTCCCGACACCCGGGAAGGTGAAGAAGATGCTTTTGATGTATCTGATGACAAGGTGAAAAAATTCTGGAATGCCCGTATGGATAAGTACGGGACACAGGAAAAGTATGAAAAATCGGTAATCGGTGCATTTAAAAAGCAGGACATCCCGGAACTTATTATAGTAGTGGATAAACTATTAACTGGATTTGATGCCCCAAGAAATATTGTCCTCTACTTAACCCGACAATTGAAAGAACACACGTTGTTGCAAGCTATTGCCCGAGTAAATCGTGTTTATCCTGGAAAGGATTACGGATATATCATCGATTATTTCGGCAATCTTGAAAATCTTGATAATGCAATACAGACATATTCGGGAGATAGTATGTTTGATGAGGGCGATTTAGTTGGAAGCTGGACCAATATAGGAGAAGAAATTAAAAAATTACCTCAAGCTCACTCAGAAGTGTGGGACATTTTTAAAACGATTAAAAACAAATATGATGAACCAGCTTATGAGGAATTATTAAGTGATGAGGCAATACGACATCAATTTTATGAGAAAGTTTCTGTCTTTGCCCGTTTGCTAAAATTAGCATTATCAAGTATTGACTTCTCTAATTCTACACCAGAAAAACAAATTGACAAGTATAAATCAGATTTAAAATTCTTCCTTTCCTTAAGAATATCTGTAAAAAGAAGGTTTTCTGACGATATTGACTATAAAGAATACGAACCGCAGGTACAAAAACTAATTGACAAGCATATTACTACTGAAGGAGAAGTGCTTCGTATTACAGAATTGGTTGATATTTTTGACAAGGAACAACGGGAAGCAGAAGTTGAAAAACTTACTAGCAAGGCCGCAAAGGCTGACCATATTGCCAGCAGAACGATAAGGGCTATAAATATTAAAATGAATGAAGATCCTGTTTTCTATAAAAAGCTTTCTAAACTCATTCGGGAAGCAATTGAAGAATATCATCAGCAGCGAATTGATGAAGCAGAATTTTTAAGAAAGGCAAAAGAGTATGAGGCTTCTTTTCTTCATGGACAGAAAGACAATATTCCCGACTCCCTCAGAGGTAATGATATTGGCATCGCTATCTACAATATAGCAACAGATACTTTTAAGGATACGCTAAGTGGAAAACAGAATGTTGCAACAGAATTATCTTTAGGAATTGAAGATGTTATCCGTTCTATTGTTATACAAAATGATCAATTGGTAGTTGACTGGCAAGGCAAACCTGATATTGAGGGCAAGATACGTATCGATATTGATGATTATATTTTTGATTTAAAAAGTAAATACGATATCGAGTTTTCATTTGACGATATTGATAAGGTTGTTGAGGATGTCCTAAATGTAGCGAAGATTAAATTTGTATGATGACTGAAATACTTCAATCAATAGCATTTGGTTCTACGGTTATCAAATATAGTCTTGCCTATCAGGAGCGAAAAACCCTTGGTATTAAAGTTTACCCTGATGGTAGCGTAAAAGTCGCTGCACCGTTTG
>QFOI01000206.1 GCA_003241175.1 Pseudopedobacter saltans | reverse complement strand
ATACCAATAGGTTCCGTTTTGTACAATAGGAAATTTGTATAAATGGGATTCTCCGGATTCGGTTGGTTTGGTTGTAAGGAAGGGAACACCATCTTGTTCATTAGGCAAAATCAATCCATGCCAATGCAATGTCGTTTCCATATGGGAAAGGTTATGTACCCATATTTCTGCCGTTTCACCCTCCACAAACTCCAAGGTAGGAGCAGGTATTTGCCCATTAATAGCCATCGCTTTTCTTTTTTTGCCACCATCATAACTGACTAATGTATCTATAACATACAGGTTGTAAATAACAGTGTTTCCCTTTTTTTCAAAAAAAGGTTTTCTCAACTCAGAAGCCATATGTACACTATGTCCATGGTGATGTTGGGCTGATGCAGAAAGCATCATTAAGGAAAGGCAGAAAAGAAGGATGAACCTATTCATATAAACTAAAAATGGTAAATAAATTTGCTAGCAAAAATCAAAAAAGAGATTAATAGGTTGTTGTTACTTTGCCACAATCCAACATGGATGAGCCAAAATACGGGTTCTGTATCTCCTTATTGGAACTTAACCAAGACGTTTTTTTCATCGGGCAATAGTCTTCATATAAGGCTGTATTGCTGATTTTGTCTGTTTTAGCTAGCGCAATCATCGATTTGGAAAGATCTGCAAAAGCCTTTCTTTGTGATTTGATATCATTGTTTGCAGCGATAGCCTTGCTGTCTTTTATCAAAGCTTTTTGATATTGCATAAATGTTGGATGCAAAGTAGGAGAGATGTCACTCATTTTGATATCTGTAACCTCTTTGGCAAATGTTGTAGCGGCCGTATTGGCTTTGGATGCGTCGTCTCCAGCTAAAGCAGATTGGATCTGTAAATATTGCTGCGTAAGATTGTTGATGGATTTTGTCTGTGCGAAACCTATAGTTGTGACTATACTCGCTGCGATAGAAAATAATATCTTTTTCATGATTTGAGTTTTAAAATTGTAAGATTAAATTTATTCAATGACTTCACCTTTGTAACCAGACTGTTGCAATAGGTTTTCGATTTCTTGTTCGTTGATATTTTCCCCTGATACGGTTAGTATCTTAGGATTGGCTTGTAAATCCACATTCCAACTTTCGATGTTTTTGTCGTTGTCGAAATCTGATTTTATCTTGTCCACACAACCAGAACATTTCAAAGTTGTCTTAAACTGTAAAGTTTTCATGATTATATTTTTTTAAATTTTAATAATAAACTATTACTTATAACACTTACACTACTCAATGCCATACAAGCTCCGGCAATCATAGGATTCAAAAGAAAACCATTGATGGGATAAAGGATTCCTGCTGCAATAGGAATGCCAATTAGATTGTATATGAAGGCCCAAAAAAGATTTTGTTTTATAGTTGTTGATGTAAGTCTAGAAAGTCTAATTAACTGCGGTATTTTTTCCAGATTGGAATTGATGATCGTTACGGTGGCTGATTCTATAGCTATATCGCTACCCAATCCCATGGCAATACCAACATCTGCTTGAGCCAATGCCGCACTATCATTGATCCCATCACCCACCATGCCGACAATCCTACCTTCCGATTGGAGTTGTTTGATAAATTCGTTTTTGTCTTTAGGTAATACTTCCGCTTTATAGTTTGGTATGCTTACTGCTTCTGCAACCGCCTTCGCCGTATTGGCATTGTCGCCTGTTAAAAGATAGGTCGTAATATGCTTGTTTTTTAAATTTGCAATGACCTCTTTTACATTGTTTTTAATTTTGTCATGTATGAAAATGGTGGCAATAATTTTTGTTGTATTGAAAAAATAGACTGTTGTTGCCAAATTATCTTCTTGTAGATCGATGTTGCCAATGATTTCTCTGACAAAATTTCGACTGCCCACATAGTAGGATTCATTATTGTAGATCGTTTTAATTCCTTTTCCGGTAGAGCTTTCAATATGTATTTGGGGTATTGTCTCTGCATTTTCTTTAAAATAATCCGTGATCGCATTTGCAAGAGGGTGTTCAGATTTTTTTTCTAAAGAGAAAAGAATATTGACTAAATCCTGTGTGCTAGGTTCAGTCCATGTAACATTATTCACGGTAGGTTTACCTTCGGTAATGGTTCCTGTTTTATCCAATACCAAAGCATTCAATAAATGTGCTTTATCCAAAGACTCTGCATCTTTCACAAGAATGCCGTTTTCAGCACCTTTTCCCATGCCGACCATAATGGCCGTTGGCGTTGCCAAACCCAAAGCACAAGGACAAGCTATAATCAATACTGTCACAAACGACATGATGGCATGCATGAAAACCATTTCTTTTCCCAATATCATCCAACACGTAAACGTGAGAATTGCAATGCCAATGACTATTGGAACAAATATTCCTGCGATTTTGTCAACAAGTTTTTGGATGGGTGCTTTACTTCCTTGTGCCTCTTGTACCGTCTTAATAATCTGTGACAAAAAAGTCGATTCCCCAATAGTTTTTGCTGTGTAGGTAAAACTCCCTTTTTGGTTTATGGTTCCTGCGAAAACCTTACTGTTGTTAAGTTTATGGACTGCTACAGGCTCGCCTGTGAGCATGCTTTCGTCTACATATGATTCTCCTGAGTCGACTATACCGTCTACGGCTATTTTTTCACCAGGTTTTGCGAGTATGATATCACCAATATGAATGTCGGAAATTTTTGTAATGTTTTCTTGTCCATTCATGCCAAGGACGGTAACTTCCTTTGGTTGCAGTCCGATAAGTTTTTGTAAGGCGCTCGATGTGTTTTTCTTTGCTTTTTCTTCTAAATAGCGACCTAGCAAAATAAAAGTGATTACGACTCCAACTGATTCAAAGTAAACATGTGCATGTTGTATACTATCACCAAAAATAATCTTAGGGAAAAATGTTACAACCATGCTAAATAAATATGCTACACCAGTACTTACCGCAACCAATGTATTCATATTGGAACTCTTATGTTTTGCTTGTTTCCAAGCATCTACGAAAAACTGATTTCCAAAATAAAACAAGAATGGCGTGGCCAGAATAAACTGTAAGTAATTGGAATATTGCCAAGCCATCAAGCCGGGAACCATACTTAGCAACAACAAAGGAATGCAAAATACAGCCGCACCAATTGTTTTGCGTTTAAGCTCATCATTTTTTTGCTTGATAGTCTCTTCTAGTTTTTCCGAAGCATCGTCTGAATCGTCAATCATCAGGTCGTAGCCAATCGATTGAATAGATTCTTTTAATTTGGTTAAGTTGGTAATGCTTTTGTCAAAAGTTATATTGGCAGTGCTGTTTGCAAAATTGACTGTCGCATTATCGACTCCGGCTTGACTAGAAAGCATAGTCTCCACACTCGTGGCACAAGATGCACAAGACATATCTAGCACTGGAATGTTTCTAGTTTGTAGATTATTGTTATTTGTGCTTCCTTTTGACATAACTTGATTTTGTCTAGCAAAGGTAGCAGGAAGCTTTTAGCGAATTGTTATGTTATTCTGGGTAAAAGTTTCGACTTTATGGAAAACTATTTAGACTTTATCTAAAGGTTTGCGTAACGCAGAACTGCTTTTGTATTGGGAAGGAGATAGACCGGTTTGTTTTTTGAATTGTGTAGAGAGATAAGCTACGCTAGCATAACCCATCTGGTCGGCTATTTCGGTTAGGGTTTTTTCTCCATAGGACAATAGTTCTTTTATTTTTTCTGTTTTTTGGAGAATGGTAAATTGTTCGATAGTTATGTTTTCTTCTTGGGAAAATGTATTGCTCAAGGAGCTGTAATCAGCATGCAGTTGACTAGACAGATAGGTTGAAAGATTGACGGGAATTTGTTCTGTGGAATATTGAATCTGTTGTATGATTAGGTTTTTTATTTTTTCAACCAAAACATTTTTTTTGGATTGTAACAACTCAAAACCAAGTGATTCCAATTTTGTTGAAAGCTTTTCCTTTTCTTCGTTCGTTAATTGTTTTTGTAAAGTAACATTTCCTAGTGTTATCTTGTTGAATTCAATATGTTGATTTTTCAATACATCTTCTACGACCATTACACATCGATCGCAAACCATATTTTTAATATGTAAAACTGTATTGTCCTGCATTCCGTTACAATAATGTGATGCGAAGTTAATACAATGTTTGGCAACGAAAATATATTGGTGAATTATTGTACTCTTGTTAACTCTATGCCGTAGCTTCCCGATTGATAACCTACACTTTGTCCACTATTTTGCCAAGTAAGAAATAAAAGTTTTTTATGTATCAAGCCAATGCCTTTAGCATAAGATTCCACCGAAAGGGATCTAGCATAATATTCTGCAGGGTCAAAAGAAGGTGCGTTTGCAGTGTCTATCTGTTTTACCGTAACTGTATTGGAAAAAATGCCCGTTTTTAAGTTCATGATACTGTCTTTGTCAGTATATTGGTAATTCCAATTCTGGTAAATGGATAATGGGTCATCGGCAGAGGGCTGGTAGTTTTTCATAAAATAGGCGTTTCCATCCCAGGAAAAACCATCGACAACAGGAGATACGAGTTTAATAAAGCGAAGGTTGTCTTCATCAACTAGCTGAAGGTTCTGGACGGTAGGTGTAACCCTGTAAGACGTCAAAAATTGCCAATCGTAATTACCCACAAACGGTTTTATGTAAGAATTGACATTGTATTGTAGTCCACCTGTAAGGTCAGATGTGACAGACATCACAGAATCTTTTTGCCAATAGGTATGTGTAGTCGTATCCGTGCCAAAAGCAAGCAAAACTGTGGAGTCCAACCTGTACAAAATGGATTGGCCAACTTGTATCGTGAAATAATCCGTATATGGCGTTAATTGGCTGGCATTTTCGTCTATAGTCGTTTTACTACAACTTATATAAAAAACGGATAGAAAAATAAGAATGGAAAAACGTTTTATCGCATGCATTTTATGTACAATATTGGATGTTCGTAAAACGAAAAAGCCTGCAAAATATTTTGCAGGCTTTTCATGTAACTTGACATATTAAGATGCGACCATCAATCTAAAACCATTACCGTGGATATTGACAATTTCTATTTTTTCATCATCCTTTAGGTATTTTCTAAGTTTGGCAATATAAACGTCCATACTTCTACCATTAAAATACGTATCACTACCCCAGATTTTCTTTAATGCTCTATCCCTTGGCAAAAGATCGTTTTTGTGTTCTGCCAACATTTTCAAAAGCTCATTTTCTTTGGGAGACAAAGTCTGGATATTTCCGTTGTGTTTCAATTCTCTTAGACGTGGATTGAAGTGGAAACTACCAAGATCAAATTCTACATTTTCAGAGTCTTTATTGATGTCTTCATTACGTTTCAGAATAGCTTTTATTTTCATCAACAAAACTTCACTGTCAAATGGTTTCGTGATGTAGTCATCTGCACCGAGTTTATATCCTTGCAAAATATCATCCTTCATTGTTTTTGCACTTAGAAAGAACAAAGGGATTTCTGGATCGATGTCCCTGATTTCTTCCGCAAGTGCAAATCCATCCATATTTGGCATCATTACGTCAAGCAGGCAAATGTCAAATTTGCTTCTTTGGAATGCCGCTAGACCAAGCCTACCGTCTCTTTCCAATTCCACATCATAATCATTTAGTTCTAGGTAGTTCTTGAGTACCATTCCTAGGTTTTGGTCGTCTTCGCACAATAATATTTTGTATTTCTGAGAATCCATGTTCATTCTTGTTTTTTGTGGTTAATTATGTTTGGGTTCAAATTACGTTAAAATTTAATCGTTAGTCAAGAAAAGGATTGTTAATTTTTATTATTTAAACAATTCGTTATCAATTAATAACGCCGTTTTATTTCAATTGTTGAATTCTTTGAAAATAATTTTGACTTACGGATATCTAAAGATTGTAAAAGGCAGGACAGGGATATATACAATTGTTAACCAATTTTAAATATTAAAAAAATAAATATATAAATAAATTGTTAAATATAATTGAAAAAAAACCTAACTATGCATATATAACTATGTATTATAATTTTTATAAATATGAATGATGTGATAGAAAACTAAACTAAGTGTCAACTGAGAAATATTGGTAAGGCAAACAAGCCGCCAGAAACTACTTATATTTTTTAAATTTAGAAAAAAAAATAACGCAAAAGTTGTGTTAATTTAATAAAGGTATTATATTTATACCTAGATATTAAGCTTACGCCTGATCATGGAGCCGCAAGCTAGAACGACTGTTCTGAAAATCAAACTACTTCAACCATCATGATACGAGCTTATGGGTCATGATTAAATACTGCTTTAATTGTTTGCTATTGGCTTACAAAATTTTCTTTAGGTCGACCATCTATCACTGAATGATTGTATTGGTCGACTTCTTTTTTTGCCATATTTTTACCGCCTACCAAATGATGTCATCATGAAATTCAGTTTTTTTAGCCTGCTTTTGGGCAGTATTGTTTTTTCCAATACAATTTTTGCGCAAAAGTCTCCGGTAGATTATGTTAATCCTTTAATAGGTTCTGACGGACACGGGCATGTATTTGTTGGCGCTAGTAGACCGTTTGGAGCTGTTCAACTTGGTCCGGACAATATTCCTAAAGGATGGGATTGGTGTTCGGGTTATCATTATTCTGATAGTGTATTGACTGGATTTTCGCATACTCATTTAAGTG
>QFOI01000205.1:3598-10264 GCA_003241175.1 Pseudopedobacter saltans | reverse complement strand
ATGTTCAGATAATAATTCTGTAGGCCTCCTGTAACGGATAAAGAAGAATCTCGTGCTTCTGAAATTTTAATTATACCATTTTCAATGATAAAAAATGGAGATATGACTTCTTTTTTGGCATTCAGAATCGCAGCTTTAGTATATTCTGGAATATTTCCTTTAAACAACAAAGATGTTTTAAATATTGTAGAGTCTATTATTTGCTCATTATTCATGGTTCCGTATGAGCATAAATATATACGTTCTCCTTTTTTTGCATTTAATGTTTTTCCTACAATTTTGAATTTAATCTGAGATCTTGCATCTAAAGCAAAAAATAAATGAGAAAAAATGAATGCAAGTGTTATTAGGTATAAACTTCTTTTCATATTCAAGACATTAGTATGGATTATAAAGATAAAACATCCAAAAACTGCGAATGCCAACAATTCGTTAAAAAGCCTTACTTTACAATGACAGTCCCAAGCGCCTGCGTCAATCTTGTCTCTTCATTTTTAAGATGTTGATAAACTCGCACATAGGTCAATATGTTATCCGAATTATTTTCCTCTTTTAATTTGGACTCCACTTCATTTTTGAGATGCATGATTTTGTGTAAGAGATAATAGGTTACACTTTTGTCTACATCTTCTTTCCAATTGTAATGCTCAACAGGTTTGGAATTTCCTAGTTTTTCATCCCAACGAGAACTCAATTGATACGGAAAAATAGTAATATCAGCAATCAATTGTTGTAAATCCAATGCGCCACTATATTGGATAGTTTTGGTTGTTGGCTGGTTGCCCGATTCATATTCTTTTCGATAAACAAGAAAAAGGTTATTCAACGGTTCGTCATTGATACGGTAAGTATCGACTTGTTCGAAGATAAAGTTTGCAACAGTTTTCTCATCTTCCCATTCTTCCAAACCATATTCCAACAAAACCCGAACAATGTTTTTTTCCTGAGCCAAATCCTTATTGAGAACCAACAAAGCATCATTAGAAATCACTTCCTCAACTGGTGCCGTTTCATCACTGGAAGTGTTTTGATGGCGACGTTCGTCCCTTTCTAGTTTGTCCCTTTTGTATTTGTTGACAAGATTGGTCAATCCACCCTCATCGATTTTCAATATATCTGAACAACGACGAATGTAATCCTGCAATTTGGTAAAATCCTCTGTGCGATCAATTTTACTAAGCGTTTCGGCAATATGGTTAACAGCGTCATTTTTCTTATTGACATCATTGCCCGCATCGCTCAACATGACATCCAACTGAAAAAGAATAATGTCTTTTTTATTTTCTGCAACGAATTTTCGGAAATCCTCCTCTCCTACTTTTTTGACATAGCTGTCAGGATCTTCGTTATCAGGAATCAATACCAAATGAACATTGAGCCCTTGCTCGATTGCCATGTCCAAACCACGCATCGCCGCTTTGACACCGGCAGCATCGCCATCGTAAATGATCGTTAAGTTGTTGGTATATTTTTTTATCAGTCGTAACTGATCTGTCGTTAGCGAAGTTCCTCCACTGGAAACAACATTCTCAACACCAGCTTGGAAAAGACTGATAACGTCAGTATAACCTTCTACCAAATAACATTCATCCAAACGATCAATAGCCTGCCGTGAAAAGTAAATACCGTAAAGGATCTTACTTTTTACATAGATTTCGTTTTCGGGTGTATTGATATATTTGGGCGCATTGGCTGGCGGTTTACCAATGACACGCGCACCAAAACCCAAAATTTTCCCTTGAACATTGTGAACAGGAAAAATGATGCGGTCTCGATAATTGTCAATAATCTCACCATTGGCGCGTTGGCTGACTAATCCTGTTTTGAGTAAAATTTCCGGATTGTATTGCTGGTGTATTGCCGAACGATAAAAAATATCGCGATCCTTAGGATTGTAACCCAGTTGAAATTTTTCAATTGTATCCGTCGTAAAGCCTCTTTCATACAAATAAGACTGTCCAATATCACGGCCATCTTCCGACTCATTCAACTGATCCGTAAAAAACTTCTGTGCGAACTGGTTGACGATAAACAAACTATCCGAAAGCTGTCTAGCCTCACGAGCCTCGTCGCTAACTTCCGTTTCTTCGACTTCAATATTGTAACGATTGGCCAACCATTTGAGCGCATCGACATAGCCAATATGCTCATGCTCCATCAGAAAAGTGATCGTATTACCACTTTTTCCACAACCAAAACATTTGAAAATTTCCTTGGAAGGCGAAACGGTGAAAGAAGGCGTTTTTTCCCCATGAAAAGGACAATTACCTAGATAATTAGCTCCTCGCTTCTTGAGTTTTACAAACTCTCCGATGACATCTACGATGTCAATATGGTCCGTAATACGCTGTATGGTCTGTGGGGTAATCATGCGCTATAAAAAGCCGAAGTTCCTAAAAAAATAGGACTATTTAAAACTCGTTGTGCATTTAGAAGAATCAATTGGTATTTCACTCGCATATTCTTCCAGAAAATATTTAAAGCATACGAATAATAATTAACCCCACCCTTATTCCCTCCCCTTTGAGGGGAGGGTTAGGGAGAGGTTTTCAAACAAATGAATATTTTGATAAGATGTAAGGACCTAATAAATACACAATGAACTATTTAAAGAAACTATATCCAATTGAGAAATTGAACACTTGGTTATTTCCTCCGTTCGTTGCAGCGCCATTGTATTGGATGGCAGGCTGGAAAGACCTAGAGAATCTGGCACCAAACAAGAATTGGTTGACCCGATATTGCGCTCCAACAGATAATCTTGGATCAAAATTTCGCAATTGGTAGACGCCTCCACTATTATTGTAGGCAGAACCATCCATCAACTGAGACGAATAGGAATTACCGACTAAGACTTTTTGGATAATGGAAAAATCAGTTCCCCCAGACAATTTCAACTTGGACTGAGCCATATAATAATCAAACATCAAAGGAATCTGCCAATAATAAGCTTGCTGTACTGTACTTGAAGACTGAGAAGTAAGAGCAACCTCCTTAGCAGTCAAAGAATTAGATGTCAAAAAAGCCTTATCGTTACTCTGGGTTGGCTGCGTAATAGATGAAACATACGAATTATAGGCAGGCGATGCCATGGAGACTGGTCCACTGATAGAAGTATTGGTAAAATTGCCAGGAGCTGCTGTGCCTACACCCGTTGTAAATCCAACTTTATCCGAAAGTTTGACTGACGCATTCAAAGCCGGATAAATAGGCATATTGTAGAGAGAATTGCCACTTTGGTTGGTATTCTTGTCCGTCATGTTGCGATTGACCAATACAGCTAGATCAACTTTGGGTTTGACTTTGGAAGAGGCCTTTTCTTCTTTTTCTTTTTCCTCAAAAAATTGAGCAAGCTGTTCCTTGCGACGAGCCGTCAATTGGGAATCACTTACGTTTTTCTTAGCTTTGGCAATGTCAGCCTGTTTAGTGGAATCCGATTTGAAATCATCCACCAAAGCTTGATTGAGCCTTTTTCTAAATTCAGAACGGCCTTCCACATTTTCTTTGTCTGTAATATTGTTTTTAGCCAATGTCTGATTGTCATTCAAGCCTTTGACATCCATTTCCATTTTTCGTGAAGAAGTATTGAGTTCACTATTATTTCCTAACACCGCAACCGAATTCTTTCCACTGATTGACGTAGCTATCTTATCCGAATTAGTCAGGGCTATTTTGCCATTATCTACTTTACGAGAAGCGACACTATTTTCTGAAGTTGTAATGCTGTTTGAATTTTCATTATTTGAAAAAACATTTTTGTCTCGAATCTCTATTTTATTTCTGCTTGCCAGCAAATCATTTTGATTGGAACGAGTTGCATTTCCTCCATGTTTTTTCTCGTTGGAAGAAGTTCCAGCAGCTATTGCATCAAAATCTTTATTAACGGTTTGTCCAGCAGGTATTTTATTGCTTGAATCTTTGCCATTTTTTCCACCTTTGTCATCGGAAGTTACAGCCAAGGCAGTATTGCTATCTTTTATATGATTACCATTTGGGGATGGTTCGCTATTTTTCACAATACCGTTACCGATATCAGTGGATTTAGAATTATTCAAATAAAAATATCCCAACGTTCCAAGCAATAACAAAACAACAGCAGCCGCCATCCATCGCCAATATATAGGAATGACGCGACGCTTATCTTCCTCTTGTTGTGGCAGGTGCACATCCAACATTTGGCGCATAGCCTCCCATCCCTGATTTTCCAAAGACGGAATATCAGGAAATTCTTCCGGATTATATGTTGGTTTACGCTGATCCATATTGGTCTTTCAACAAATCTTTCAATCTTTTTTTACCTTCCATCAGATGCCACCTCGAGGTTCCTTCGTTAATATCCATCATCTCCCCGATTTCCTTGTGGGAATATCCTTCTATTAAAAAAAGTTTACAAACCTTTCTTGTGGTTTCCGGTAATTTATCGAAAACCAGTAGGATGTCTTCATTGAATATTTTGGAATGGTGCTGCTCCGAGAAGTAACCTTGTGCTTCATCATCCGTTATTTCGTCAACGAACGGTTTGTTTTTTTCTTTCCTATATGTATCTATGCAGACATTTTGGACAATTCGTTTGCTCCAGCCCTCAAAAGGTCCTTTTTTTTCGTCAAAAGCATCCAAATTCATGAAGATTTTAAGAAAAGCTTCATTAACGATGCCAATAATCAGTTCTTTGTCTGCCACGTAATCTTTAGCTATGGTATAAAACAAACCAAAAAAAGACCGATAGAGCTTCTCCTGAGCCAACCGGTCGTTTTTCCTACTTTCAAATATAATATTTCTTAGTTCGTTCTTATCCAAAACACCATTTACCTTCCCTACGGGAAATATTTAATAGAACGTGCTTTTTACAAACACCGCTCTTTTTCTCAAAAACACAGTATCTCCAACGGTACGAGCCACCGTATCGACATAATCAGCATATAGGGTTGATGTTGAGTCTATTCTGGAAATGGACCACGATGCCGCATATCCACGGGCATTAACCGTATCTTGACTATACAAGTAGATGCTATCCTCAGCCGGACTCATAGCCCATTTGCCGTATGTGTAGCGAAAAATAGAATCTCTTCCATCCGGACCTGTCAGATAAGCATTCAATACATCTTTAAACACAAAAGAAGAATCCAGTCTATTGTAAAACCTGATATTGGATGTCGAAAACCCTGGCACATCGGCCATTGTCAACGTATCATTGACCCCGTCTTCCATAAATATTACCGTATCCAAACGCCAGTTTTGGTTCAATACGTAATTCATCATGGTAGGCAATGGCGTGGAAGAATTGGATTTATTGCAGGAAACCATGATAGCCCAAAACATTAAGCCAATTCCCAATATCTGAAAAATTCTTTTTTTCATTTTGTTTAAATAATACAATAGGCTGATGGACAACCTTTCATTAACTAAATACGGACAACATCATAAAAACGTTGGATCCCAGGAAATATTCTACAATAATAAAAATACTGAATTAAGCATCGACTTTCGACGATTTTCTATATTTTTTAGAGGAGGGCTTTATTCCTAACCCCAACATCACCCAACCAGCCATAAATGCCAATCCTCCGACAGGTGTTACTGGACCTAACCAATCAAAACTTTTGATATTGTATGCCGCAACAAATGTTAAGGCATATAACGAACCGCTAAACAATAATATACCTACAAAAAACAAAACAATAGCAGCATACAGTTTTCCATTATCATATTTTCCATAAAGATAACAAGCAATGAGCAGAACAATCACGTGATAAAACTGGTACTGAACTCCAGTCTGAAATATTTCGACGAAAGGAGCCGCGACTTTTGATTTAAGTCCATGTGCGGAATAGGCACCCAACGCAACCGTTATAGCGCCAAGAAATGCAGTCAATCGCATCAATTGATGATATTTCATCCTCTTCAAACTTTAATGCATTAAAAAATCAAAATGAAACTCTTCCAAATAAGGCCCAATTCGGTATTGGGCTTGACTATAAAAAGGAAAACGCTCTTCTAACTTCAAGGAAAGAAATTTGTACAATTCTTCATCGGAAAGCTTGCTTAACAAAGGTCTATGGGCTTTTTCAGGGGTTAACCGTTCTACCAAAATATCAACAGACTCATCTATCCAAATTGTAACTCCGTTTTTGTTCATCCAATCCATATTCTCATTAAAACACGGAGTACCACCACCGGTTGCCAATATAAGATTATCCTTGTCTCCAAAATCTCGCAAAGTAAAAGTTTCCAAATCTCTGAAATAATTTTCTCCTTTTGAAGCAAACATGTCCGCAATACTCATCCCTGCAGACTCTACAATCACATGATCGAGATCGTACGCAGCATAGTTTAGCTTTTTGGCAAGAAGCTGTGACCAATAACTCTTACCTACACCCATCATCCCAATTAAAAAAATCTTCATTACCTTTTTATCATCCTTTTTCGGTCCATTTGCAAACTAAAAACGCAAGAAACAAAGCTAAGGTTTTGCAACATATATAAAAGAAAATATTTCATGTTTATTGGATGATTTATTACCATCGATCAACTTTCGCAGCTGATCAATATGGCGCATGGCGCAGGACAAAAAGTAGAAACCTCACCTAAATCCTCTCCTAAAGGAGAGGACTTTTTTCAAAATATGAAAGATTTCTTGCCCTTCTCCTCTAGGAGAAGGGTTGGGAT
>QFOI01000205.1:0-3535 GCA_003241175.1 Pseudopedobacter saltans | reverse complement strand
TAAACCAACTAGGGCGGAAAAATTTTCCGCCCTAGTTGGTTTATTTTTTAAAAAAAATTATTTCAGACCCAAGCTTAATTCATCCAATTGTTTTTGGTCAATATGCGAAGGCGCATCCAACATCACATCGCGTCCACTATTGTTTTTAGGGAATGCGATAAAATCACGAATACTATCCGCCCCACCTAAAATAGAACACAAACGATCCATTCCAAATGCCAAACCGCCATGAGGAGGCGCACCATATTCGAAAGCACCCAATAAGAATCCAAATTTTTCGTTGGCTTCTTGTTCGTCCATACCTAGTGCTTCGAACATTTTTGATTGCAGGTCTTTTTGGAAAATACGAATAGAACCACCGCCTATTTCACTTCCGTTCAATACCATGTCATATGCATTGGCTTTGATGCTTGCGTAAGGATGTTCCAAGTATTTTTCCGGGTTGTCAATAACTGGACTATTGTTGATCATTTTCTCAATATCTTCTGGTTTCGGAGCAGTGAATGGATGGTGTTTTGCATACCAACGATTATCGTCTTCACCATATTCAAATTGAGGGAAATCCAATACCCACAACAATTTGAAATCTTCTGGATTACGCAAACCCAAACGTTTGCCCATTTCCAAACGAAGTTCGCTAATGGCTTTTCTTGTTCTTTCTTCTCGGCCAGCCAATATCAAGATCAAATCACCTGCTTTTGCATTCGTAGCTTGCGCAATCAATGCCAATTTTTCAGGAGAAAAGAATTTATCAACCGAACTTTTGAATGTGCCGTCGGCATTACATTTCACATTTACCAAACCCATCATTCCTATCTGAGGACGTTTTACCCATTCTGTCAATTCATCGATTTGTTTGCGTGTGTATTCGCCAGCGCCTGGAACGGCAATAGCGACAACCGTTTCGGCATCATCAAACACTTTGAATTCTACACCTTCAAAAATTTCCGGATGACCTTCTTTCGTTGGAAAAACGGCTTTTGGAAATTTCAAGTTAGCTATTGGCATTTCAAAACGAATGTCCGGTTTGTCATTTCCATATTGCCACATGGCTTCTTCCCAAGTCATCCTAGCGACAGCTTCGGAATAATCTATATTTTTTGTATCCTTGAAAATCCTTTTAACCAAACCTTCAAACATTTGCAAAACATCTTCTTGTTCTACAAAGCTCATCTCACAGTCGATCTGCGTAAATTCGGGTTGGCGATCCGCACGCAAATCTTCATCACGGAAACATTTCACAATCTGAAAATAACGATCATAACCGCTTACCATCAACAATTGTTTGAATGTCTGTGGTGATTGTGGCAAAGCATAAAACTCACCTGGATTCATACGGGAAGGCACCACAAAATCCCTCGCTCCTTCTGGAGTTGATTTGATCAAAAATGGTGTCTCAATATCCCAAAATCCATTTTCATGCAAATATTCACGAGTGACTCGATTAACATTGTAACGCAATTCCAAGTTTTTCTTGATGGCATTACGACGCAAATCGAGATAACGAAATTTCATACGTAGATCGTCACCACCATCAGTATCATCTTGGATAGTAAACGGAGGGACAATCGACTTATTTAAAATTTTGAATGATTTGACTTCTATTTCGATATCACCTGTTGGGATATTGGCATTCTTATTACTACGTTCTGCAACAGTTCCTGAAACTTGCAATACAAACTCACGTCCTAGCGGATTTTCATCCAATTGTTTTACTAAGTCTTCTCCAAACAACAACTGCGTGATTCCATAACGGTCTCTAAGGTCAACAAACGTAATAGCTCCAAATTTACGAACGGTCTGCACCCAGCCAGAAAGACTAACTTCCTTGCCTGCATCCGTGATCCGCAACTCTCCACAAGTGTGTGAACGGTACATAATTCTTACTTTAATAGTTTTTCGGTCGGCAAAGATAACCTGCTTTTAGGACTTAGAAATGTGATTTTCGGGAAGTTTAAAGAAAATTAAATGAACCTCACATTTTAAAAAAACCTCTCCCTAACCCTCCCCTTCGAGGGGAGGGAATAAGGGTGGGGTTAATTTACAAAATTGTAAATATCCTAAATACAATGAATTAAACTCATTTCAACAATTGATGGATGGATATATTGCGCGCTAAAATTTTGCCATCACTACCAATCAAAACATTTTGCGGAATCTGGTGCAGTGTAAAAAATCTCGCCACGCGGCTTTCCCATGCACCATCGGCAAAACAATTCATCCAAGGAATCTGGTCTTGTTTGGAAGCCAATAGCCAACGATTGGGATCGTCGTCTAAATCAACACTGACCAAATCGATATCCTTCTTTCTGATATTGTCATATTGATCTTTCAACTGATCGGTTTCCAGACGACAAGGAGCACACCAACTGGCCCAAAAAACGAACAGCGTCTTATGTCCATTAGGAAATGTGCGTGATTGCTTGTTTATGTCCTTAAATAAAAACGTAGGTATATTTTTTCCTACTTGAGCACTGTCCAATCCACTCAATTCTTCTTTGATATACTGTGTAAATTTATTCTCAACCCCGGTAGACAAAAAAATATTGAGGTTTTTTCTCAGAAAAGGAGTATCTCTTCTTATATCAAAAAAATATTGTAAAGAAAGGTAACCAGCTTTTTCGTTATTTGGAAAAGCTTTGAGATAATGGGCAATACTGTCTTGATATTGTGTATTGAGTACATTGTACTTTTCGATAAGTTTTTGTTTTTCCAAAGGCAATTGAGGTTTACGTAGTTGTTCACCTATTTGTAGGATATCACCAACCATATTTTGAAAAGGAAGCCGAGAAGCATTTTCTGTAATGGAAGCCAACATGTTCTGAGCATGGATAGTAAGAGAAAACAACGAACAAAAGAGAAAAAACAAAATCTTCATAAACTAAAAGTAGCTATTCCTTGTAAAAGCAAAAAACTTTAGATCACTAAAACAATGTTAATCAACCTCGTTTATCTTTGACATTATGTTACCTAGACGACTTACGATACAAGGATTATATTCCTACCAGGAAAAGCAAATCATTGATTTTAGCACGCTGACAAATGCTGGACTCTTTGGCATTTTTGGCGCCGTTGGCTCTGGTAAATCCTCTATTTTAGAGGCAATAGGATTTGCATTATACGGAAAAACGGAACGTCTCAACGATCGAGAAAATCGTAACTACAATATGATGAACCTAAAATCATCGGAATTACTGATCGATTTTGAATTTGAGCATTACGACCATAGCATCTACAGATATACCGTTAAAGGAAAACGCAACAGCAGAAGATTTGAAGACGTTAAAACCTACGAAAGAAATGCTTATAAACTGGAAAATGAAGAATGGATACCGTTAGAATCCAATGATGCCAGTAACGTATTGGGGTTGAGTTACGACAATTTCAGAAGAACTATTATTATTCCCCAAGGAAAATTCCAAGAGTTTCTGCAACTAGGAGACAAAGACAGAACAAAAATGATGATGGAGATTTTCCATCTACATAAATATGATCTAAGTTCGAATGTCGGTATTTTGGAAAAAGAGAATGATCT
>QFOI01000204.1 GCA_003241175.1 Pseudopedobacter saltans | reverse complement strand
ATGGCAGACGTGTAGAAGATTTCCCCCGCTCATGCATATTCACGGCCTCTACGAACAATTTTAGTTTTCTGAAAGATCCAACGGGGAATCGTAGGTTTTGGCCTATCCCAACCAATCCCGACAAGGCTTTAAAGAATCCGCTTAATGACTTACCATTTGAACGCGATCAGATATGGGCTGAGGCGTTTCTTCTACCGCTTTGGGTTCCTCGGATACTTTTGAACTGCGGGAAGTCCTCTTAGTTGTCGGGGCATCATCTACCTTGGGCGCTTCGATTACTTTCGGCACTTCTTGCGTACCACCAAATCCATTTGTCAATAGGCCCAGTGTTTGCGGGCCGAGTTCTACCGTTACTTTTAATTGGAATTCCATTGTTGTTTGATTTTTATGTGAATTGAGTTTGTGACTGTTCGGCCTTTTTCAGGGCCGCTATTTCCAAGCGGCTAAAGAACAAAGGGGAATTTTTGGCGGTACCGCGTCTTTTAGGTTTTATGTTCCCTGCCTTTATGTGGAACTTTAGCCATCGAACGGACCCGGCAATTTTGTAGGCTTCGTTTAGCTTCACTTCGTCGAAAGCCGGATTTTGCAACCTAAGCACCGCCATGGCGCCCAGTTCGGACATTTCTATTATTTGCTGTTTTAAACTGAATAGGTCCATAGCTAAGAAGGGAATAAGGTTTGTGTATCGGATTGCAAGCCTTTGGAAGTAAGAAATTTTACTATTATGTCCTGGGAACGCGATTTAGGGGTTCTATAGCCAAGCCCCCACGTTTTAATAGTGGACAATGCAGTGTTGCATTCTTTGGCCAAGTACATTGCTACATTATATTTTTCGCCAGGTGGTAAGGTCTTCCACCATTCTGTAAATGTTATATCGCTCATTTCAATTACTTTTGTGTATCGCTTGTGGTTTACAAACACAAAAATAACACATTGTGTCACTGTTAACAAATATTAGTATCACAATGTATATTAACAGAATGTTAATACATTAATCTATTATTAAAAAATGGAGGCATCAGAAATTAAAGAATATCGAAGAAGGAATAATTTGACACAAAGTGAATTGGCCGAAATCGTTAAATCTACTGTCCGGTCCGTACAAAGCTGGGAACAGGACCAAAGAAACATACCACAAAGTGCAGTATCGTTAATGACAATATACGAGAAGGAAAATGCGCCGATTCCAGAAGTAAGGGAAGACACTTCTTCTTCATTCGGTGCAAACAACGTAACTATGCCCCGGGAAGTTTTTGACCAACTTTCAAAACTCACGGAAACCGTATTGTCCCAACAAAGAACAATTGAATCCCTCGCGGAATTCCAAAAAAAGCATGTCGGGGCTGTTGGTGCTGCCCAAAAAATTGCGGCCGGGTAATATCTTTGACATCGGTATTAAATGAGCAAATAAACCCAAATCAAAAAATAGCAAGCGAATGAGAAAATTAATACTGGTAACTGTTACTTGCATATTCGTAGGATGTTCGTCCCCGGAGGATAAAGCAAAATCACTGATAGAAGAGGATATGAAAGTTACTTTACACGATTATGAAAGTTACGAACCCGTAAGTTATTCAGGACTATCGGACGCGTACAGTGATGTGGAACACGATTCCGAAGCGCCTAAATTGATCGAGGAAAGTAAAAGACTCAAAGAAAAATTAGACCGAAATATAAGGTTTGAAAGGGAAATGACCTACCTGGAAGCTCCTAGGAAAGAAATATTAAAAGCTAGGGCGGAAGTTGACGAAGGTTAGTACTTATAGAATTAAGCTTCTTAAGAAAGCCCAGATAATTATTGAATCGTTCACCCCTAAAAAAATAGGTTTTCAATTGACACACGCATATAGGGCCAAAACGTTGGCCGGGAATCTAAAGCTTTCCGAGCAGGTTTTTGTATTTGACAGTTCGATGTCCCAAATCATACGATCATACTATCCGAATAAGGATTAAAGTAAATCATACCCAACCGCCGACCAATCGAAAAGCGAAAGCACCAATTTATTGGCGTTCCAAATTGTAGACCAATCCTTATCTATATAAATGTCGGTAACTTTCATTCCGCCGTCCACGTGGTTTAATGCTTCGTGTACGGTTGCCTTGTCTATGTTAAGTTCTGAAGACCTGGCTATAGTCGCCCAGGAATGGCGGGCGGCGTAAAATTCCAAATCGTCTACCCCTATTTCCTCCCCTATCCGTTTCAACCCTATATTTAACGCACGGTTAAAAGTCGCGGGGCCCGCATATCTTTTGTGGAAATTGAAAAGCTTTTGTTTATCCTAGTATTTTTCTAACAGCACGTCTAATACGGGTTCCACACGTACGCGCATTTCCGCGCTGTCGTAGCGACGGCTTGCCGTCTTTAACCTATTGTAAATGACCGTGCCGTTTTTAGCCTTGTTGGCGGTGTACATGTCCGCGCTGTTCATACCGATTAACGCTAGGGATATTATAAAACAGTCTTTGGCCAGGTTGCGGCGGGCGTTGTCGTTGTATGGAAGGTTTATTATTTTTTGTATCTGATCAACGGATAGGGCACGCTTACGGGTTTTGGGCTGTGCTTTGATCCTAAAGTTTTTGAACGGCGAATACGGAATACGGATTACGCCGCGGTCTTCGTCGTTGTACTGCTTTTTTGCCGCGTTGTGCATTGCGCGCACGCATCCCAGGTAAAGCGAAACGGCGCGCCCTCCCTTCCCTTCGGTGGAAGTTCCTGTGTTTCGGTTGTTGCCGCGTTGGCTGGGTTCCTGGATTAAAAAACTTTCGAACGATTCCAGGAAGGCCCCGTTAATTTCCGATATGTCCAGGCTGTCGCGTTTCAAGAGCCTTTGCAGCGCGTTGGCGGTATTAAGGTATAGGCCGCCGGTACCCTTTGACATGGATTTTGCCTTTTCCCTGGTATATAAGATAAAGTCAAGTTTGAAGCGTTCGCCGCCTTCCAGGTGCGCTTTTAATCGCGCGGCCAGTTCGTCCGTTGACAGGTTGTTGATCGAAAGCCCCAAAGACGCACAAAGGTCGCGGCACTGTTTTATCATATCTTCGCACTGCCCCAACACCTTTACGTTTTTTATCTTTAGGCTTGTCCGGGTTAGATCATCGTCGGTCACGAAAATTGAAGTCGAAAGCCTCCGTATGGTCCGGTTGTGTGTCACACGGATACGGACGTTATACGTGCCGTCCGCCCTTTTGTTCTGCACTTCCGCCTTGAATGTTGCCATACATGAAAATATATGTCAACAAATGTATAGTATTTGTTCTTAAAAGTACGGACAAGTAAACGTGTTTGTAAAAGCAAAACGCCCGTAACACAATGATTACGGGCGTTTCTAATGGTGATCTGGATTGGATTCGAACCAATGACCCACAGCTTAGAAGGCTGTTGCTCTATCCAGCTGAGCTACCAGACCATTTTATCGGATAGGGACGCAAAAGTAATCGTTTCCCTCATATCTTCCAAAATGCAGCAAAACAATTTCTTAAATAGATGTAAAAAGCGTCCTATTCCACATTTTTAATTGTAACATATCAATAACACCCATACTTTTCTAGAATCCCGAAACTCTATTAATTTTAAAACATTAATGAACTTTAAAACTTCAAAAATGAGTACAGAAAACGAAAACCTTGACAAAGCAAAAGATTTGGTGAGCCAAGCTGAAGAAGGTCTAAAAGATGCAGCCAACAGCACCAAAGAGTCCGTAACAGATCTAGCACAAAAAGCCAAGAACTATATTGAAGAAAAGAAAGCTCAAAATGAAGAACCTACCAAAGAAGGTTTCTTTGACCATTTGAAGCAAAGCGCCTCAGACTTATGGGAAAAAACCAAGGATGTAGCCGACTCTGCCTGGGATTCAACAAAAGATTTCGCTTCTGACGCTTGGGATAAAACAAAGGAAGTCGCTGGGGATGCAAAAGACAAAATAGAAGACGTAACCGAAAGTATCAAAGAAAAATTTAGCGACAAAGATCAAGCGTAAGTGCCTCAAAGAAAGATAGACAAAGAACCGAACAATGTTCGGTTCTTTGTTGTCATTTTGGGTACTTTTGTATTGAGATGAAAAAAGCACTTCGATATACACTCATTTTAATACTTCTCGTAATACAATCCGTGTTTCTTGGTACAATGATTTTGGAAAGTTATCAAAGTCACATTTGGATATCAATCTTGGTAATCGCCATTATTTCAGTTCTTCTTTTAATTGCCTATTTCAAAGCCTCACTACATCATCATGAACATGATGTAGAGGAAAGTTTGGTTGTAATTTGGGTTCCTATAGGTGCTATTGTTTGCTATTTTATAAGCAGCACCTTACAATTGGGAAGTGTGATCGGAGCTGGAATTACAGGGACTATTGCGTCTTTTTTACCTACTATAAACAAGAAATCCATCTATTTGTCAAAATTACCTGTTGCTATATACTGCGGTGCTTTTGTCGGAATGTCTAGTAGCGCCATTGCCCCCTCTTATGGCTTTATCATAGCTGCCGGTATTCTAGCTGGTGTACTTTTGCTCTATTCCAAAAGTCTGTTCTTAGGTGTAGGTGGCAAATTAGGCACACTTGCATTTGCTAGTGTAACAATTATCACACTTTTAATGTATTTGCTGAAAAAATAATGTTGACTTTTTTTATTATTGTAACGAGTATCGTTAGCGCCTGTTTAACCTTCTATGTAAACGAACATTTAAAGCAAGGGCCAGTTCGCTCTTCTGCATTGCTATCACTTATAGTTGGAACTGTTTTTTATGTTTTAAGAGGAAAAATTGCAGATGAAATAGTCAATAATATTCCGATTGTCTTTATCGGGGCGTCCTTTATCGGAATGGTATCTACAAGAGCCTTGTCCGAAATCCGGCTTATTGCTTTTGCAGGTTTTGTTTTTAGTTTAATTTACATAAATACAAGTCATTTCTTTAAAGGGTATGGTGGCGCATTAGGAACATCCGCATCCATAGCTGTTATGGCCACAATGTGTATTCCTATATTTATTCCAAGAAAGAGAACTATCAATGGCATTTTAATTATCCGAAAATGGATATTGAAAGACAAAAAGAGGAAACGTAACAAATGGAAAAAGGGTGAAAAAATCTAGTTTTTCACCCTTTTTCCTAGTCCAAAATATTGGTTCCATCAGAAATGACAGCAATGTAATATTCAAGATCCAAACCTGTAGCTTGTTTGTACTTGGGTTTTAGTTCTTCAACAATTGCATCTATGGCGTCTTCCTTTACAATATTGATGGTACAACCGCCAAAACCACCGCCCATCATTCTGGCTCCCAATACATCGGGATTTTCTTTCACCATGTCTACAAGATAGTCCAGTTCGACACAGCTTACTTCATATTCTTTACTCAGCCCCTCATGTGTTCTGAACATTTTTTTTCCAAAAGCCTCGACATCTCCTCTTTCAAGATCATCGCAACCCGTAAGCAAACGTTCTTTTTCTTCTACAATAAATTTGCAACGATTATATACGATCTCATTTACTGGTTTGATATATTGGTCAACCATTTCCATAGTAGCGTCCCTAAGACTATCAACAACCTGTCCATTTTCCTGCAAAATCTTTACGCCGGTTTCGCATTCTTTTCTTCTAGTATTGTATTCTGAAGAAGCTAGAGAATGGTGAACATTTGTATTCAAAAGCAAAATCTTCATGCCCTTCATATGGATAGGTTTATAGGCATATTCCAAAGAATCACAATCGAGACGAATCACTTGTTCTTCCTTACCCATCATACTGGCAAACTGATCCATGATGCCACATTGAACACCAACAAATTGATTTTCTGCTTTTTGACTCATTTTGGCGAGTTCAATTGGTTCAATGTCAAGTTGAAACAACGTTTTGAGACCCAGACCAATACCATTCTCTAAAGCAGCGGATGATGACAATCCTGCTCCTAAAGGAATATCTCCTCCAAAAACACAGTTGAATCCGCCAATCTTATAACCATTTTTTTGAAACTGCTCTACAACACCCAATATGTAATCGGACCACTTACCAGTTTTGGTTAGTTCGGAAAGATTGGCTGAATAGACATTATTGAAATCCATTGAGATCAATTCTATATTTTCATCATCTCTTTTGGAAAAGGCAAAATAAATTGCTTTATCGATGGCGGCAGGCAACACGAAACCTTTGTTATAATCTGTATGTTCACCAATAAGGTTGATTCGACCTGGCGAACGTACTATTAATGGTTTCACTGAAAAGGACTTTTTAAACTCTTCTTTTACTCGTGTTAAAATTTCTTTCTCTGGCATTTTTGATCTTTTAATTACTATCGGCAAGCACTAATGTACCTATTTTTTGTTTTCATATGGCATTACCGAGATAGTACAAAAATAGGTTTCCATCTTTACATTCCCTACAATACTTTATTCAGCCATGACTTTTTGCGTATTGGATTTTAGGCAATGGTTTGCGTTCCTTTTTTTAAACCATTTAGAATTCATTAAAAAAATAAATGCATCTAAACGCCTACTTTTGCCAAAACTAAAAAAAGAATGATAAACGAAACTTTTTTGAGCCATCTACAAAACACACTTGCTCAGATAAAGGAAGATGGTTTGTATAAGACTGAACGTATCATTACCTCCTCTCAAAGTGCAGAGATAGAGGCAAACGGAAAAAAATTGCTTAACTTCTGTGCCAACAATTATCTTGATCTATCCAACCATCCGGAAGTTG
>QFOI01000203.1 GCA_003241175.1 Pseudopedobacter saltans | reverse complement strand
AAAGATCAGGTTTCGTTTGTTGATGATCTGAAGGGGAAAGGAATACACATCAAATTACTTCCTAGTGCTTATACTGTTTACTTTGAGAATATCTATCCGGCGAATCAAGACATTCGTATACAGCGGGTATGGCAAAAGGCTGATCCATTCCAAAAAGAGGATCTAGAAAATGTAGAAGCCAAGATTTTTCATTTGGGTTCTTTGTTGGCAGACGATTTTTCATTGGATCTAATCAAAAGCCTTTCTGAAAAAGGGATTGTTTCACTTGATGTGCAAGGAATGTTGAGAGAAGTGGACGATACCAATGTTGTTGCAGTAGACTGGGCGGACAAACTACAAGCTCTAAAATATATTGACATATTGAAAGCCAACGAATCCGAAATGGAAGTATTGACCGGAACGAATGACATTGCCGAAGGTGCCAAGATATTGGCTGGTTGGGGCGTGAAAGAAGTCGTCATTACTTTGGGTAGTATGGGTTCTGTCATCTATGCCAATAATAGCTTTCATCTTGTTCCTGCTTTTGTACCCAAAAATGTAGTAGATGCAACAGGTTGTGGCGATACTTATATGGCGGGTTATCTGTATAGACGAAGTATGGGCGCAGGTTTGCAAGATGCAGGTGAATTTGGTGCAGCAATGGCTACACTTAATATTGAAAATTCAGGTCCTTTCAATGGGACCTTGCAAGATATTATCGACAAGATTAGCGGCGCTGCTAAGGTTTTTCCAATAGGGAATTACTAGTAATTTAGTTTTTAAGTATTTAATAATTTTAGATCATTTTGCTAACTATGAAAAATAATCAAATTATAGGGGGATTGATTTACATTTTGTTAAACTCAATCCTGACCGTTCAAATGTGAAGAAAAAATTGCAAAAAATCGGTCTCCATCTACAGCCCTTCAGCTCTCAGTTCCGCAAGTCTTGCCATCATTTCCAATGCAGCACCTTGAAACAAGATCTCCCAAGACGATTGTGTTGTACCGCCTCTGAAATCAGTGTTTAGTAGATTAGTTTGTTTATTTCTACAATCGGATAGCCAAGCATTGTTGATAAGATTTTCGTAAGAATCAACATATAAACGATTATGGTCAATTTTGTATAGTTCAATTAATCCACGTAACATGACAGCCCTAAACCAAACGTGTCCAGCAGGATCAATAGTTGTAAATGATTGACCTGTGAGGTAAGAGTTAAAAGGAATTCCCCACTGTTTAAAAATAGACCCAGCTACATTTTGCGCATCCGTTAGATATTGTTGTTCTTTTGTAATATTGTAGAGCAACGCAGCAGCCTCGATAGGTTGTCCAGAATTGTAAGTGTATTTTGTCTTTCCAATATTGACAACTCTATTAGCGCCATAACTCATATTATCCCAATACAAATAGTCCGATGGATCTTGCAGGTGTGACTTTACCCATTGATAAATGCTCTTAGCACTTGCCAGATAGTTCGCATCATTTGTAATTTGATATAGTTTAGCCGCCAAGACAACTGATGGAGCATTGGAACAGGTCATTTTTGCCGAATCGTTTTCTTTCCAATATACACCACCACCTAATACTGTATCTGTGCCGCTTTTAATAAAGTCCCAAACCATTTTAGCCCTATCTAAATACTTGCTATCTTTTGTTAGGATATATAGATCTGCCATATCTATTCCAATCCAAACGTTATCGTCATAAAATCTTTCGTTACCATTATCAGGATATACAGCATAAGCACTGATGGTATTCGTTGGTCTTTGACCGCGTGTAGTCACAAACTTTTCTAAGGCATTAAAAAGACGTATATCATAAAGTGAGGCTACTTTTTGCTTATAACTACTAAATTTTTCAGACGCAATCTTTAATGCTGCATAACCTGAAAAAATCCCACCTTGCCCCCACACAACAGCAGCACCATCCCAATAAGGACCAGTTGCAGAAGGATATGATGTGTTCCAAATATCTCTAGCCTTGCCATCCAAATATAGTTTGACGAGAGAAGACATAAGGGTATCTGCTCTTTTTAGTAGAATAGGAATAGAATCGCTTTGTGAATTAACTTGGACAATAGTAGAATCGGATTTGATTCCTGCTTTATTGATAGCAACAAGAGCAATACGATAATCACCAGGATTCCCAATTCGTAATAATGTAGAATCCTTAGTACCACTTTTCACGTTTTTAACTATAGGATTAGCAACGAAACTATTTGTGGTATTGACAGGTTTGAAACTCAACTCCACACTCAACAAAGCTTCGTCAACGGGATTGGTCCAACTTACCAAAACCACTGAATCATTTGTAGTAGAAACGGCACTCAAAGTGTTTACCGGACTAATAGTCTTACCAACATTGTCAACTGCATTTATTCCTTCATGCTTAGTGCAAGCCAAACTAACAACGGCAACAGCAGCGCATGTCATAAAATATATTAACTTCATATAGTATAATGTATAGTTATAAAAATTATTTAGGACAACCTCTCTCCACAAACAAATTACTCGGCGCAAACACTTGACCGTAACCTCCGCCACTAACAGCAGACAAAATAAGATTGGTTTCGTACTTCCCTCCACTTACATCCTGAATGTAATTCGTATTTACTCCTGCAGAAAATTTCCAACGAGCAAGCAAACCAACAGGCGCACTTTCTGTCAATGAACACATATTATCTTTTATTTGCATCGCCGTCCTAGCCACTGTCCAAACCCTAGCTTCTGAAACAGTTCCTTGCATAGCTCTAAAATCCTGACCAGAAGCTCTCCCTATTTCGAAAAGATTATTGTCTCCAGATGACGACAAATCAACAGTCGTATGCGTTCCTTTATTTTGTTGTACAATCAATGGATCTGCAATTCCATTAATATAAAGTTTGTATTTGTCCGAAACATTTTGTTTGTCACAATCAACTACTAAAGCAATGTTCATCCACTCATTCAGATTAAAATTACTAGTCGACAATAGCATTATTGAATCGTGAAGACCTGCTATCTCGATAGGATGCGTTGATTTATAGTCATCATTTTTACCTCTTATGATTAGATTATTTTCCAAACCCAAAAAAGTCTGTAAACCACGGTATCCGGAAATCTTACATGTCAATTCAAATGTTATTTGTTTGTTCTGCCTTATAGTTGGATCAACTTGCGCAATGGATTTAAAATCCGCCCATCCGAAATAAGATGTACCAAATGCAAATGCATAATCAGCACCAGTTATCCTGATCGGAATCGTTTTTGTTTTCCCTAGTTGGTCACTAACAGTAAGAGTAGTTTGACCGGCTTGTTTTCCGACAATGCGTATTACACTATCTTGAACAATCGTTTTAGCAATAAGCGAATTAGAAATCGATACTTTGTAATTACCCGCACCACTTTTAACAGAGAAGGTATCGCTTCCTTGTTGCGCATTCAGAACTATTGAGTCTTTACTCAATACTAAAGCCACATTTTTTGTTACACGAACGTGAATATTGGCCCTTTGATAATATCTATCTGTAATGGCAATGACAGCTTCTGCATTGTTAACATTGGTACCCGCCTTAATGACAATAGCGTTTTGGTTAACTGTGGCTGTAACTACATCGACATTAGACGACACAGCCTCATAAGAACCATTTCCATTAACCACAGAAACAACAACAGTCGAATCCGTACTCAATGAAACTTCGTTTAGCTCTAACACTAGATCATTGGCTTGTTCATACTCTTTCTTACAGCTTGAAAATATACACGCAAAAAGGACAAGCATAAGCACTGATAGTTCTCTGCATTTTGTACAATACATAGGCAATTATTTATGGGCAAACAGTAATAAAAAATCAATCGCATATTAAAATTAGATGTAAAGATTTTAAACTAGGCAAAAACTACATGACATTTAATATCCATTAACAATTGATTATTGTGTAAGCTCATATTCATTAAAAAATCGTTTTAGCAATGAGTCAAAAAAAAGATCAATAGTAGCTTTTTACTATTGATCCCAGAATTAACATAAAACATCGATTGGATAAAACTACGCTTGAGGTTTCGTCTTTTTCATTATGTAGATAACGGAACTATATTTCTTTGGGTTACGAGCTGCACGCTGATTGGATTCTAGTCCGGTCGCGAATGCTGCCAAATTTCGACTTTTCCCGCTTTTGTATTTTTCGCTCAACATGCTGACATAGTAACTATCAAAGATCATGGGAATATGTTGTGTCACTTGAAAGCCATACTGCCTAGCCAAAACATCCATGCTTTTGGGAGAAAAATGGTATAGGTGTCTTGGAACATCCCAAGCAGCCCAAAAGCTACCATACGCTTGGGCATCATAGCTTGTATAGTTGGGAACAGCCACTATGAACACTCCTTCGTCCTTCAATATTCTAGCAATACGTTTCCAATAACCGTGAAGATCATGCACATGCTCCATCACATGCCACATCGTCACTGCATCAAAACTATTTTCCTCCAATGAAAAAAGAGCAGAAGAAGGTCTAAGTTTCAATCCGTGCAATCTTTCCGCATTAGTCCTCGCTATTTCATCAGGCTCTAGCCCAGTCACTTGCCAACCTGCAGTCTTCATGACACTTGCAAAAGCACCTGTACCAGCACCAATATCCAAAACAGATCCCCCTTTTAAGCCCGTTTCTTTCTCAACAAAAGTCTTTTTTTGCTTCATGGTGATGGAGCGTACGTAATGATACAGGCGATTAACCAAACCTTTGTTGGTATCTGTGTGCGAAATGTAAGCTTCCGCTTTATAATAGACACCTATTCCTTCCATATCAGGAACGTCCTGCGTAAATCGTGCAGTACAATCCGCGCATTCCCAAATTTCAAATTTTTCATGGCTAACGGTGAAATCTTCAGCTGTCAATACCTTTTGGATATTGCGACTGTTGCAAACTGGACACTGTGAATAATGGACTTGCTGGCTCATAGAAGAGCAAAGAAACAAGCATGTAGCGAATTTTTCAAAATTTTATATATAGTTAACAATTTTCTTTGTGGAAAAATATTGATTGCCAGTATCTTGTATGCTGTATCTTTATGTGTCATGAGTAAATACCTAGACGATTTGTCCAATAAATCTTCCTCCTCTTTCTGGAAGAAAATACCGTTTAGCTGGTATTTGTTTCTATTCCTTATTGGGACGGGCATTGTATTGTGGCAATTGCAACCCCAAAAAGGACCGGAAGTCAATAGCGATTTGGTTTTTCTTTACCGTTTTATCCAAAAGTTTATTTGGATAGCAGCTTCTGTTATTCTTGCGTTCTGCTTTCTGAGTACGATTGTTTCATGGCTTATTTGGAAAAAAAGAAAAGCAGCAGGTGATATCAATGTCCAATTGGACCGACGCGATGGCAACCATATCAAAATACACGTGAGATCATCTATGAAACCCTTGGGTGGATTTCTCAAACTTAGATTTGTATTCAACAAAGGATATGCCTCCCCTGTGATGTTATTGGAACCGATTATTGATAAAAAGGCTGATAAAGAATTAACAACTTATCTTGTCAAGACCGATCTACCCAATATAGCAGAATATGATTTAGAAGAAATGGTTTTCTATTTTACGGATTTTTTACAGTTTTTTAGATTTCCACTGAGTGTAGATAAACAGTTTTTGGTCATACAGGCACCAGAAACAAAAGAATGGCAAAATCTACAAATACATCCTCAAAAAACACAAACAGAAACAGAGAAGACCTATTCTAATAGAAAAGCGCCCGGAGATCTCCTTCATTTCAAGCAATACGAAAGTAACGACGATATTCGCCGTATTGTGTGGCCTTTGTATGCAAAAACAGGCGAACTGGTTGTTCGTCAACCGGAAATCCATAGCCAATATGCTTCTGACGCATTGATACAAGTATCGTTTTTTAGTGAAATAGGCATATTGGAAAAATCAAACCTTTCCTTAAAAATGTTGGATTTCTACAAAAATATAATTTACACTTCTTTCAAAAAACTGAAAGAAGAGGATGAATTTGCGGTCTTTCTGACAACGGACCAAAATTCAAAAGCACCATTAAGTTCCGAAAAAGAGGTACAAGACCATATTGCCAACTGTGAATGGCAACAAACACAATCGCTAAAAAGCATTCAAAAAAAAGAATCCATCTCTTTATTGATTGTTTCCTCTTTGGACAATGCAGATGAAGTGGCAGAGCTTGCGCAAAATGATTCGTTAGGAATGGAGATATTGTTTGTTCCTTTATCGGAAGCATTTGCAAAACCCTCGAAAAATGCATGGATACGTTGGGTATTTACCAACAGTAAACAAAATCAACATATCTGGAACGCATTACAATGGAGAACAAGTCCGTTACGAACAAAAATTCTTGAAAATGAAAAACGTTTGCAAGATATTTTATCATTAAGAAAATCGTCCTTATTGGCTAGCTAAGGCTGGATAATCAGAATATGAGTACCAAATTAACAACACGTTTCAAACAAACAATATTTCCTTGGCTTCTGGTGGGTCTACCGACCATAGCGCTCGGATTTGTATTGCTTTTGCAAGCCAATAAACTTTTGACCGTATTCCAAAACGATTGGATTCAGCAAGGTGTTGCTTTTGGATTAGGTGTGTCTGCCGCCATTTTTTTCTCCAGTAATAAGTTTCGTTTTCTGTTGGTGACTTTTTTGGTGTATCTCCTTGGGGGCATTTTGTTTAAAGTTTTGAACCAATTGCCTTTAGGAGAATCTTATGCATTTGACCTAAGCATTGCTTTTTATATTTATGG
>QFOI01000202.1 GCA_003241175.1 Pseudopedobacter saltans | reverse complement strand
TTTTCAAAAAAAGCGTGGCATCCGGCAATGTTTCGCCGGATGTTGTGGTTACCCGTCCCCTTATAGTCTGTGCCTGTAGGGAAAGTATGGGCAAAAGCATCCCCAGCACGCCCATGAGCGTTAATTTTCGCATCGGTAATCAATGGTTTTAAAACAGTAAAAAATTATAGTTGGAAAATGCCGGACGCACGGAAAGTGTTGTTGTTATTGAATTACATGGATATGCAGTCCGGCTGGAATAATTTATACTAGATAGGATTGCGAGGTTTACAGGCGTATTGGTGGTTGCATTTGGCGGCGAGCCAAACTGAAATTGTGCTTTCTGCTGCTCTCGCAGAAACGTTTGTAAGTAGTTGTATTGTTCTCATTGTTCTTAATTTGACCAGGATTAAGGAAAAATGAGTCTCTGCAAGTATGGGGCGCAAAAAAGCGTGAGACTCCACTTACTGTTCTGAGGTCGTAGGAAACCCTGCACCAATAAGGGAGCCCACGCCGAACGTGAGCTCTTCACTTATTGTCTTGGTGCTAGAAAGTTCCTACGTTTCAGAACAAGACTCAATAAGCAAAAGCTTCAATATTTTGAAGATTTGCAAATGTAAAAAACTATTTATCTATTATTCACTCATGATATATCATTATTCAAAGACAAATATAATACAAAAACACCAAATATTACATATAACACAATTTATAATACCTATAAGCTAACCAATATTACATAAAAATAAAAATGGCAATTGATAATCAATATGATACTTATAAGATAATACTAGGAAATCAATTGCATAAAATAAGAAAATATCTTAATTTATCGCAAAATGCTTTTAAGGAATCTGTTGGAATATGGCAAAATAGAATAAGCGAAATTGAAAATGCCAAGGGCAATATTGAGTTTGAAACAATCATTAAAATAGCATATACGCTGAAAATATCTACTATCTGGCTTTGGAAGCCCAACGAATCAATAGAAAATTTACAATCTATACCAAGAAGAAAATCATTAGATAAATATGTACAAGAAGAAAAAGTTAAATTTGGTAAAAGATTAGATCAGATTGTCAGAGATAGAAATATAACACAAGAAACTTTGAGCGTACTAACAGGTATTCAATCAGCAGATATCACAAATTACATAAAGGGAAATCATAATATTACTTTATATAATATGGTGAGAATTTCCGATAATTTAAAAATTATGGTTAAAGATTTTTTTGATTACAATGCAGCAATGCCAGGTAAGGGTTCATTTAATGAAACTATTCCGAGAAAAAGAAAACCCAAGAATAATCTTTAAAATATACTCGAACTCTAAAATTCTAGGTGATAGCTTATGTTATGCATAAAAACGGTTTGCATTCTACCTCAAGAACTTTAACCTATATCAGTATTTTAATGATAATAGCTTCATTAATCTTCTTAATGGTAAAACCACAAAATACGATTTACAAACCCAAAAAGATTTTTAATGCTAATGAATTAGAAGTATATCTGAATGAATTAATCGAAAACAACAATTGGGTAGATATCCAAGACGTATCAAATTATTGTATCGATAACTATAACAATGAATATAAAAACATTTCAGGCTCATTATTAACAATGGTAAACAACAACTTTCTTAAGTCTAAGAAAAATCTCAAGGCAAAAAATAAAAACTTCAATCTTTATATGAAGAAGTAATGTTTTTGCTTGGAAGATTGAGGTAATTTGGTAGATTTGGATGAGAATAAACCGTTTTTCAAACGAAAATGATTGCACAATATTTTGATCACTATTATTCCGAATGTGTTCCACATTCGCTTTTTTATATTAATTTAGTTTTGTGAAAACACTTTACATAATTGGAAATGGATTTGATCTTCATCACTATTTAAAAACGAGCTATTATGACTTTTCCATTTATCTAAGAGAAAGTGATAGAAAACTTTATGACATCTTAGAAAAGTTTATCTCTTATCCTACTTCAGATAAAGATTTATGGGCAAAGTTTGAAGAAAATTTGGCGAACTTAGATGCAGAGGAAATTTTATCTGAAAACTCAAATTATTTACCAGATTACGGAAGTGAGGAATTTAGAGATAAAGATAGATATGCATTCCCCGATACGATGCAACAATATTATGAAAGGTTAACAGAGGGCCTTTTTGATGATTTTACAATGTTTATTGGACAGGTTGAATTTGCAAGCAGTTCTTATACTAGAAAAATTGAATTAGATAGGTCTGCGACATTTTTAACCTTTAACTATACTGAAACGCTAGAAAAACTATATAGTATAGATAGAAGTAATATCGTTTACATTCATAATTCAGCATTTGAAGGGAAAAAAATAGTATTGGGGCATGGTATTAACCCAGAAACATATGAAGAAAAAATACTGGAACATCCTGACGATATAGAACCAGAGCAATTGGAAGATTGGTATAACTCAAATATAAGCTATGACTATTCATATGATGAAGGAAAGAAACTCCTTATGCAATATTTTAAAGAGACATTCAAACCCACAAATGAAATTATTAGCAAGCACATTAACTTTTTTAATGCGTTAGTGAACATTGAAGAGGTTATTGTATTAGGTCATTCAATTTCGCAAGTTGACTTGCCATATTTTACTCAAATAGTTCAAAGTGTAAAAAGCAATGTAAAATGGACTATCTCTTTTTATAATACTGACGAGTATAAACGACATTTAAAAATATTAAATGGGCTTAACATTGATCATAAAAATGTGAAATTTATACAGTTGGTTGACTTATTAGAAAGTAACAGGCAATTGAAATTAGATTTTTGAAATATATAGAATGGCTGTCTCTAATAACTATAGTTTACCTATGGTGATTAATAATTCGTTGCGTCCTTAGAACAAACAATGAAACTCCCATTGGAAGGCACTACCTACCCATCAAAATCAAATGGATCATTATACATACTTTCAATTAACGGTACCTTTTGCATACATGGACTTCCTATTATTTCCAGATAGTTTTTAAATATATCCTGACAAATCCATGTCAGCATTTCAAAAGTAGCATTGTAATGTATCATTCCTTTCGTGAAATGGGCCCCATTGTTATGATAATTCGAAATAACTATATCTCCAGATGTATGAACACCATTATTATGTATTGTATTTCTTATATTGCTCAAAATAGAAATCCCCTTCCATGAATCCCCGTCCTTATTCAAATTAAGCCTTTCAAAGATATTAGTCTTTACAAAATGAAAGTTTTTCTTGACATATTCTGTATTATCTAACTTATTCAAAATATTTCTATAAAACGCTTCCAAAATAGAAGAAAGAGAGTAAATCAAATAGTTTTTAACCGAAATTTGATATGCTTGCAAAATCTGATAATGATCTCCTCTTGTAGGCGTATACAATATTTCATCGCAGCTCTGTTTATTCCATAGGTTATTGTTGTGATTATATAAGTTCAGTGAGGTACAGATTAAAACCTTATTTAGTTGGTTTGGAAAATGTGTTCTAACATCTCTTAAATCGAAGAGGCTTTTTCCATTAAAGCTATTAATCTCCGTCCGAATATCTTCGAGAGCATTAATAGTTTGCCTGACTTGCACATTATTTTCAATCATAATAAATATATTACAATCTTATCCAGCCTTCACCGACGTAAGCTTGTAACACATGTTTTTACCATTTATACAATTTTATTTCAAAAAAGGCTGCACATCATGCAATTCAGCATATTCCTTGATTCTGTCTACTTCTGAAATATCGACATATTCTGTCACCTTACGTTGGCGAAGTCTGGTCCATACATCATGTTGTTCCGGGTATTTTGCCTTGTTAGGCTCTGCTGAAATGATAAACCCCTGCGGATTGACCAATACATCGGAAATCATGGATACGGTACCAAAATCATTTTGTATATAATCCATTCGTCGTTCAAGGTCAATCTTTTGGGCAAACACAGGTCTATCGTTATGGCCTATAAGATCCAACTTGACGGGTACAAGCAGTTTAGGTACCTCATTTTCAGTTATTCTCTGTTCCACATTGAAATGACTGCGAACCCTAGGATAAAAATCCCTGTTCAACCTTCCAAATAACTGCGTTTCGGATTTAGATTCAACGCTGTTGGCATCAATGTATTTACGGTAGAGGATATCCAATAGTTCATTATCTGCATCTTTATCAATCTGCTTCGGACTTGAGAACGCTAATACATTATTACTATACCGTCCCATATATTCCAGATAGCCGGAGCTATATTTCCCACTTGCAAATACCTGTTCATTGAATAAACTTTCATTTTCTCTTAAACCGCTTAGGCTCCCCACATCTTTCCGTAAGTCTAGCAAACAATCTTGTATATAACTAAACACAGGCTCATCAACTAGCTTTTTGGCAATATTCATCTTTCTCTTAGAGATTTTCAGAAACACATCTCCCTTTGCCACCAACAAGATGCCGATAGCGATATGCTCACCTATTTCGGGTTTGCTAACAATGGATAATATGGAAAAATGAGAGGACATGGTTATATTAAGATCCAATATACGTCATTATATATTCACAAAAGGTATTCCAACATAATTGAAGCCACGAATCCCGGAAAATCTCGTCCACTTTAGGAGCAATATAGCTACTATTAACGAGCCATTCCTTTGGTATATTTTGTATAATTTTATCCTTTTGGCTTTGACAATTGCGTATGCAAAGGTAAAAATCATTTTTCAAATCGGATAATAAAGTCGTAGAAACGATAAAATGCTTAAAAACTTGCTTAAATAATTCCGTACTTATCAATGAGTCCTGTTCTGTTTGGACCGAAATAGGATATTCCCAAGTGCCGGTATTGAAAATACCCTCATGATCTATTAAAAGGAACTTTTTCCCAAAAGGCTCCCAAAGCAGATTGTAATTGTTGCCATTTCGATCTTCATTAGACAACCAGATATCAAATAGAGCCGTTTTGAGTAAATTATATTGTGCAGAGGCATTGACCTTTTGAGGAATTGTAAAGTCAGTGACCTCAACAGCACGAGGTAGATATTTTAAACCGAAACAGGGCATATCAACGAATATTTTCCTTATTGTCCCGTACCAATCCGTCGGTATGTGTTCCCACTTTACCTCAATGATTGCTGGGCTCGGAATAGGCAAATGCCATTCATCAAGAAAGCAGATGGATAAATATTCGGAGAAAAGCCTATAAGGTGTACTACTATTCTTTCTATACTTAGTTACATAATCAAATCCATCATTGCACCCTATGAGTATAGGACGACTTCCATTTGTGTCAAATAGTTTATCGGCAGTCTGTATAGAATATAGTGTATCCACGCTATTAGTTATCTATCTACAGCCTAAGATACTCAATAATTATTGTTAGCATAGAGAAACACGATTATAAATGGTAATTAATAATTGCCGCCAACCCTTTCCCTCGCTGGTTTAGGTCTATCCATTATATCAGAAAATACATTTCAACAGTATTTAAACGAAAGACTCACAAGAGTCCTTCGTTGGCAAATGAATAAAAACTTTCCGTTGTCAGGATCAAATGATCCAACAGTGTAATATCCATCAACTTAGCGGCATCTTTCAATCTTTCCGTAATCTTCAGATCAGCCGGACTTGGTGTAAGGTTTCCACTTGGATGTGAGTGGGCAACTATAATTTTGCATGCGTTACTTTTTAAGGCAACCGTAAGCAATATACGTATATCAACGATTGTTCCGGTAGCACCTCCTGTAGAACCGTGGTACACTCCCAATACCCTGTTGGCATTGTTCATCAAAAACATCTTGAAAGATTCCACTAGCTCCATTTCATCTTCGTTCCAGACAGTTCTAAAAAGAGCTAGTGCATCTTCTGCCATGTTTATTTTGGGTCTTTGTGAAGCTTTAATTTTGTTACGGTAGGATAATTGGACTTCTTGTAATGCAGACCAATGAGGTTCATTTTCATTAGCAGGGATTGTGTTGTAAGCTTTCATGATCTACTGTTTTTGTGTAACAGCGACAAAAGACAGTTCACCGGAAAAATGGCAGAACGTGGAATAGCGGAACGCAGTGAGCATATGCCGTCGAAAGCTGTCGGTTTTCCAAGGGGAACTGGCTTAGCTTAGTGGAACTAAAAACAGTACAAAAGCTTTACGATACGGAGTGGTACGCTACAATAGAATTTCTGTTTGGAGCAATAAGAAAAGTATTAAGACAAGTGCATTGACATATCTACTAGGCGTAGTATCCAACTTACAGTTATAGCATTCCCTTAGTTCCTATGTGGTAGAATATAGATGAGGTAAATACATATCTATCTGTGGACAACAACCACAAGATGTAATAGTCCAAAATAGTGCCGGGCATGTACTAAACTTACATGCCCGGACTTATATATGAGCTACTTTACTAACGCCAACAAATATAGAAGGTCAAAATGAAATAATTTTTATCCGTCAGTCATAGTTGTGTTAAATAATCAATCTAATCCAAACACACAGCCTACCAATACAACCGGCAGTCATTCTTCTTTTATAGCACCTATGAAATATACTAAATTTTACTTTTTTCCTATCTATTTAGAAATCGATGTGAATACATAACTTTATCCTACCAATCCATGTAAGGAGATGCTAAGTTCTGTAAAATTGTAAACGTTATTTTGAAGTTGATAGACCAACTGATAGACCAAAATAAAAAATCCCTTGAAAATCAAGGGATTAAGTTTATTTCTGCGGACCGGACGGGACTCGAACCCGCGACCTC
>QFOI01000201.1 GCA_003241175.1 Pseudopedobacter saltans | reverse complement strand
TGCAAAAAATCCATTCAACAATACCTTATCCAATAAAGAAATTGAAGATCTGACTGCTACGGAATTGATCTCTATACTACATGAACTTCCGAAATACAAACACCGTATTCTGTATTATGGTCCTCAGTCGATAAATGAACTATCTTCCAATATAGGAAAACTACATAGTACGCCATCGACTTGGGCTGCAACGCCTAAAGCAATTGAATTTAAACGTGTGGAGCAAAAAAACAACAGTGTATATTTTGCCAATTACGATATGGTTCAATCTGAAATATCATGGTATAGAACCCTTGACAAATTTGATACGACTAGAGTTCCAATTGTGAACACGTTTAACAACTACTTTGGTGGAGACATGGGATCTGTAGTTTTCCAAACTATAAGAGAAGCTAAAGCTCTTGCCTATTCAACTTACGCCTTTGTAGTGTCCCCAGCAAAAAAAGATGATGAATTCGCATTCCTTGGATATGTCGGTTCTCAAGCAGACAAACACGATGAGGCCATCAACGCTATGAATGCGTTGATAGACACATTGCCAGTAAATCAACATAGTTTTGACAATGCTATTGGTTCTCTAAGAAAAAATATCGAAACGGAAAGGATAACAAAGACTGGTATTATTTTCAACTATTTAGCAATGGAGAAACTAGGTATTGGTTATGATATTCGTAAATCATACTATAACATATATCCTACTATCACCATGGACGCAATTAAGAAGTATCACGACAATGAGTTAGCCAAAAAACCATACTCTTATCTTGTCGTAGCTTCTGACAAAAAAATAGAACCTGCCTCTCTGCATAATTATGGAGAAGTAAAAGTGTTATCTTTGGAAGATATCTTTGGTTACTAGTAGTATCTACTATAAACTAAAAAGGTGCAGCCATAAAAATGACTGCACCTTTTTTCTTAACATGAATTAAATCAACCTCAAAATCTATTTATGTAATTTATCTTCCAATACTTTCATAAAATAACCTCCTACAACGCTTCTCGCCTGAAAACCGACCTGTCGCGCATCTTTAGTTTCATGCCAATCACTAAGGGGAACTCTAGTTGGTGTTTCTATTGCATATTGGTATATTGGATCAATTAACGCATCGAAATCTGTACGATCATTTGCTAGAGTAGCTGTCCACATAATCCAATCACTCTTAGTATAAGATTTTCTACTATCAAGAGGCAATCCATATTTGTTTTGCTTTTTTAAATAGTAGGCCATTTCTTTTTGATAAACCGAAGCAGGAAACAAGCCCATCCCTAAAACCTTATCCCACACTATATTATATTTTTGACTCCAAGTATTTCCTTTGTCAAATGTCAATGCATAGTGATCTCCTTCATCTGCCATAGATTGCCATTTAGTAGTCATATTTTGAGCTATCTTATGGTATTTGTCTGCAATCGCAGTTTCTCCCAACATTTTCGCCATCATTGCATAACCGTCAATACCGACGATAGCTTTCAAGGAAAGATTGGTATTCCGAGCCAAATGTCCAGCAAAATCATCCGTACATAGTTGATTGGTAGGATCAAAACCTTCTTTCACTAAAAAATCAACCCAAGTAGAAAGGCTTTTCCAGTGCTTTTTTGCATAGTTAGCATTACCCTCTACCTTCGAAATAGCAGTTGCTAGTATCATCATATTTCCAGACTCTTCCACAGGCATATCTTCTCCATATGTTTGCCCATTCGCAATAGGATAAGTTCCCAAATCATGAGCCGGAAAAGGTTTGGCCCATTTCCCACTCTCACTATAGTCGAATATCCCATTCATCATCCCTTTCAATAGTTCTGGGTTGTACACTAAGTACAAGGGTGCAGACGGGTAAGTAATATCAACTGTATTGATTGAGCCATTACTGAAGTTTTCCTTTGAAAGAAAAAGTAATTCCCCTTTTGGACTTTTAACCAACGCATGAGCAGAAATACTTTGCCTATAAGCCAACTCGCACAACTTTGCATATTTTTCACCACCCGAATTGAAACAAGTAGTATAAAATTCTTTGTCAAACAAGTCACATCTATCCAAAACAGAATTATAGTCTTTGTACGCTATATCAAATTCATCCAATATAGTTCTATTGCCATCTTTGTTCCACCATGGTCGGAGATCCTGATGAAAATATTGAACGGCTAATTTCTCATCATAACCCAATTCGACAAATTGTTCTTTAGGTGAAGAAAGAACATTACCAAATTCCAAAACAGTATTAAGCATAAGCGCTCTGCCAACAACTGTACTTTTGCCTTGTGTTTTGTTTTGTACGAACATCTTAATGCCTTCCATATCATTAGTGGAAAGATATTGCTTTGCCTCTGTTCCCTTTTTCGCACCAACATAGAAATAACCCCAATCGATGCGAATATCATCCCCTTTCTTTTTCAATACAGGCTGATCGTTTGTTCCCACTTTTAATAGTTTCAAATTTTGAGACTGTTCAGTATTGGCGGTAACCGTTTGCAATTCGTTATTCACTGCGACATCAGACGAAACGCCGAAATAAATAGCCACTTTGTGAGCCTTGGCATCCGTAGATTTTACACTATAAGTAATATAAGAAACCGGTCGAGACAACACATCCAAATCTTTAATCAATAGTGGTGAAACGAATTTAACCTTGAGTCCAATGTTGCCACAAGCAAAATCATAAATAGTCTGTGTTGCCTTGATTTCCACATTCTTTTGTTCGGCTAATACAATAGCATTATCCGTTTTGTCCTCTTCTTTGGTGACAATATCTGTTTGTAAATAAGCCAATCCACCAGTATTGGTGCAATGCACAGCCAGAATATTTTTACCCTTTTTCAAAAGAGGTAAAATTTTATCTTTCAATTCGAAATATTCCAATTTACCATTGGCACCTCCAGCCTTCAATACACTTACACCATTGACAAATATTTCTGCATCATCGTCATGTTGTACGGCCAAATATAAACTCTTATAGTTTTCTCCTTTATAGTCGAACACTTTTCTAGTCCATATTTCCTTAGTCTTCCACTCCGTCTTTCCAATAGAAGGATTATCGCTAAAGGGTTCTTGCCCCGCACTCCAATTATTTTCATTGAGACCTAGTCCATACCAATCAGCCTCGGGTTCCGTTGTTGCGTATTTCACAGTATGCATTTCATTTTTCCCAAAAACAATACTATTAAACTTAGCTTTGGGTGCACCAAGAAAACGGTAATTTTTCCCATCTACTTGTATAATTCCTATCAAAGACTGCTCTGTGCCGGTCCAATGTTTTGTTGTCGAATTATTCAACTGATCGGAGGACGACCAAATACTAAAATAAGGACTGTGTGTTATCAACGGATAGGAAGGCGCTTTTTGTGTCTGTGCTATCACTCTCGGAGAAGAAACAGCAAATAGACAAATAACGCCCAATAGAAACTTGTTCAAATAAGTCATAATAATGGTTTTTCTTATATTAATCTAACAACTAAAATGCGAAACGATCTTGATACTTACTTTACGACAGGGAAAGAACTAATACGAAGTCTGGCCGCTCCCATGGGAATCAACTCTATCGATTGCTCTTTCCCATCTTGAACCGACGGGCTTGTAGGAAGTACACCAGTTAGACCATATTGATCAATCTTCCAATCAGGTATCACTTTTCCTTTTGCCTTTATGGAAATAGGAACAGAATTCACCGCAAATGGAAAATCATCTTTTGGCCATGGTTTCTTTTCCACAACAAGAGTTGATGTATTGCTCAGATAGCGAGATGGCAAACCATAGTTCCATGCACTTGCAGGATATATCTCGTAAGAAGGCCATTTGGATGCATCTGCGGTCTTTTGCCATTTGGAGTCTCCAATAGCAGAAGCTTTACTGTCTTTTTCGATATAATTTGCTTGTATTTTTAGAGAGTAGGTTAAAGGACCACGGTCAATGCTGATACTGTTTTTGTTCTGAGGCCATTCTCTCACCTTGAGTTCCATAGGAAGAGTAAGTTCTACCTTATCACCTTGTTTCCAAAGTCTGCGTATTTGAATATAGGATGTTGATGCAAATTTTTGCTTTATCGATTTTCCGTTAATCTTTATTGAGGCTTCCATACACCATTTAGGTATACGTAGGTACAAAGGAAAATCAACGCTATTCTTAGTGTTAACGACGAACTCCATTTTTTCGTCAAAAGGATAATGTCCTTTACTCTCAATAGAAACGACTTCTCCTTTTCCGACTTTAACATTGGCAATAGCTTCACTATACAAAATAGCCGCTACTCCATTATCAGGCGTCGCCATAAATGTATGTTCGGCAAAATAGGGCCAACCTTGTGAATGATTATGCTGGCAACAGCGCGAGCTAAAAGGATTCATCATCAAAAATGGACCGCTATTGTCGATACCCGGATGATGGTTTTTACTGTCACTTATGGACATATTGGGACTGGTAATATAACGCAAACCTTTAAAATCAGGCATTACGGCAGCAGGGTAGGTATTGAAGGCGACATCCTCAGCATTGTCTGCCCAGAAAGGATCCCCTGTAATACCTAAAAGAATCTCATCCGAAGCCATCTGCTCGACCATGCCACAAGTTTCTACGCCTTGTCTTGGGTCATCATAACCTTTTCTCGCATTTTCATCTGCGCCAAACATTCCTCCAGGAACATTTCCATAAATGTTTCTGATAAGGTTGAAATCGTTGTATGTCGCAGCAAGATCGTCTTTCAAACCACTTTGCAAATAATATGTAGCTGGCTCGCGAAAAGACTGAACCACATTGACATTATGCCAATTAGGAAGATTATCCTTTTGTCTCCAATTGGCTGTATTTCTGTCTATTTTCTTTGCCAAATCAAGTAGCCACGGCTTGTTTTCAGTTCTATTGTAGAGCCAATAAACACTAACAAGATTATCACCTCCTCGACTGTTTTCCCAATAATCTTTCAAGAATAGACTGTCAGGTAAATTATATTCCCATTGGAAATATTTTTCCATGAATTCCAATACTCTCCTATCATTGCTGTAATCGAAATAGGACTGCAAGCACCACAGCATGATCATATTACCCCAAAGATCCGGCTTCCCGTCCTTCATCATTACCGGACCAAAATATCCATCGCTTCTTTGATTGTTCAGCACCGCATCTAGCCAGACTTTGGTTTCCTGAATAATTTTGGGATCATTTAAGATATAACCTAGATTGCCATATCCTTTCAACCAATAAGGAACTTCTTCCCATCCATATTCACCCTTGCCATCTTTACTAAGCCAAGCATTGTTTTCTTTGTTCAACCAGGCGCTAATCTCACCCAAATGTCCTGTTAAACCATCCCTTTGCAATTGTAGGTATTTATTTAACCATCCTTTTGGCTGGATGGACCCTATTGGCAGTTTGATCAATCGTGATGGTTGTAAAGGAGCCTTGTTACCAATATAAAAACTATTGGTTTCAGAAAAAGGAATTTCTTTTAGATTTCGAATCGTTCCAATATCTTCATTGGAATGTTTTTTCTCTTTTTGTTGAGCCCTTAGGCCTACCAAAGGAAATAATAACAGCGTAAAAGAAAGATGTAAAACAGAAAAAGTAATTCGTTTCCGTAGCATTGCATTATTGCTTTATAGACAGTAATCGTACAACGAAACTAGTTGAACTGGAAGTGAAGTTGTCAACTAGCATCCTATGCAATGTAAACGAAAAAATGCTCGCCAATAGTTAACCAATACTAAAAGCATGTCAGTTATAGCCTTAAACAAAAAAAGCGGCTGTGCCCAAAGGCACAGTCGCACTAATTTTTTCGAAGGTAGTAATTAAGCTTCTGGAGCTGCGGGTGCATTAACAGAAACGTAAGTTTTGCGTTCGCGACCTTTTTTGAATTCTACGATACCGTCAGTCAATGCAAACAAGGTAAAATCGTTACCAATACCTACATTTTTACCTGCATGGTATTGAGTACCTCTTTGACGTAAAATGATGTTACCTGCAGTTGCGGGTTGACCACCATATACTTTCACACCTAAGCGTTTGCTTTTGGAATCACGACCGTTTTTTACGGAACCTTCACCAACTTTGTGTGCCATAATATTTTTATTTTAAGAAATGTATAATGAAATAATTCAACAAGCTAAAGCTCACAATTAAGCGATGCTGCTGATTTTGATTTGCGTATATTCGGCTCTGTGTCCGATTTTTTTACGGAAACCTTTACGTCTTTTTTGTTTATAAGCGATTACTTTGTCGTCTTGAACCAAAGCATTCAATACTTCAGCTTTAACAACGCTTTTGATGTCGCTTCCCAATGTAAGTTTACCTTCGTTGTCTACCAACAAAACTTCATTGAATTCTACGTTATCTCCTTTTTGAGCGGTCAAATGAGGAACATACAAAGTATCTCCTTCTTTAACTCTAAACTGTTGACCAGCGATTTTTACTACTACAAACATGACTTTCGAAAATTAGGAGTGCAAAGGTAGGAAAATAAACAACAAAACAAATACTTTTCCACTTTTTTATTTTTATGTGGATTATTTACTCTTGTTGCCACAACTTAGCGCCGCCGTCAATGCCTTCCAGATTCGTTACTATTTTGATGTTTTTATCCAGTTCAAATTCGATTTTTTTGGCATTTCCTCCTCCAATATACAAGGTATCGTAGCTAAAAACCGTTTTTACAACGGAAAGAGCTAACTCCACATCTTTGTTCCACTTCTTCTTTCCTTTCTTTTTCAAGGCTTTCGTCCGTCGTAAAAAAAAGCGGTGCCAAATCCCGTACCTAAGGTAACGACAATCTCATAACCTTTGCCCTTGATGACACCCAATCCGAGCATATCGGCGTCATTGACCGCTTTTGCAGGCTTTTTGAAAGTCTTTGTCAACAGTTTTGGCCAATTTGTACCCGCCCAAAGCTCCGTTCCCAAATTAGGCGCTGTGTGTATAATTCCATTCTTGATATTTCCAGGAAACCCTGAAGATATATGGTCGTACTCCAGACCTTTGCTCAATTCCTTAATGACATCCAATACGGCTATGGTTGTCGCAGGACTAGGAGTCGGCAGCTTTTTATATTCGGTCAATAATTTGCCATCTTTGCTTAGTACGGCAGCTTTAATATTTGTGCCTCCAATATCAATCGAAAGGATCTTTTCCATAGAATTCATGAATTTTATTTTTATTCGTTGCCGAAAGGTAATCAACTTATCATAAATGCAAGTCAAAGGCCAGTAATCTTTCGATTAATTATATTTGTGACCTAATATATACAGGATGGGGTTGAAATCAAAATTGGCAAAACCATTTGCCCATTACATTTATAAGAAACAGGAAAAAGAAGCACTCAATGCCGTAAAGTACCAAGAGGACATTCGCAAAGGATTGATCGAAAATGCGAACCAAACCTTATTCGGTAAAGACCATCATTTTTCCGACATCCATTCTTATGAAGATTTCAAACAGGCAATACCTGTTAAAGATTATGAAGGAATTAGGCCTTATGTTGAAAAAATAAAACAAGGAGAGAGCGATGTTCTTTGGAAAGGCAAACCCATATATTTTGCCGAGACTAGCGGAACAACTAGTGGTGTAAAATACATACCAATAACAAAAGACTCGATATCTAACCACATTAATAGTGCGCGTAACGCACTTCTCTCTTATATTGTCACATCTGGCAACAACTCTTTCGTGGATGGCAAACTGATTTTTTTGAGTGGTTCTCCCATACTACACGATACAAATGGTATACCAACAGGAAGACTTAGCGGCATATCCAATCATCATGTACCTAATTACCTGACCAAAAACCAAGTCCCGACTTTCAAAACGAATTGTATTGAAGATTGGGAAACCAAACTTGATGCTATTGTCGAGGAAACTTTGCCGCAAGATATGCGGATGATCAGCGGGATTCCACCTTGGATGCAAATGTATTTTGACAGAATACAAACCAAGACTGGTAAACACATCAAAGATATTTTTCCAAATCTTTCGCTTATAGTTTATGGTGGAGTTAACTTTGATCCTTATAAGAAAAAACTTTTTGATAGTATAGGTAAACCGCTCGATTCCGTTGAATTATATCCTGCAAGCGAAGGTTTTTTAGCATTCCAGGACCAACACATAAACAATGGACTTCTACTAAACACCAACTCTGGAATATTTTTCGAGTTTATTCCAATGGAGGAAGTATTTAATGAAAACCCAACTAGATTATCGCTAGCTCAAGTCCAACTAGATACCAACTATGCACTAGTCATCAATAGCAATGCGGGGCTTTGGGGTTATCTAATTGGAGATACTGTAAAATTCGTTTCAATAGCGCCTTATAGAATTATCGTTAGCGGGCGAATAAAACACTATATCTCCGCCTTTGGAGAACATGTAATTGGAGAAGAGGTAGAGTGGGCCCTAACTCAAACTACCGAAAAATCAAACAGTAAAGTAGTTGAGTTTACAGTGGCGCCAATGGTTTCGCAACAAGGAGAGCAAAGTTATCATGAATGGTTCATTGAGTTTGAATCGCTGCCTGAAGACCTAGAGTCTTTTGCACAATCACTAGATGATAATCTCCGAAGTAAAAATACTTATTACGATGATCTTATTAGTGGCAATATACTTTCGCATCTCAAAATAACACCCATACGAAAGGACGGTTTCATTGACTATATGAAATCAATAGGTAAACTAGGTGGGCAAAATAAACTTCCAAGATTGAGCAACGATAGAAAAATTGCAGACGCATTAGAAGCCTATAAGTCATAACATTATTGCCAAAACTATTGTGTTGGGTTCAAATGATTCGATTTCAAATGGCTCACCCTTTTCAATCAAAAGACCATCTTTGGGACCAACGAGACAACCATCAGCCTCAAATGCACCGTTGAGATTGTACAAAAAAACTTTTTGATATATTTTTTCTTTATGGAACAGGAGTTCGTTTCGTCTATCAAAACAAGCCAGTGTGACATTAGGCAAAATAGATAAACTTTGAAATTGATTTTTTATAGTATTAAATGATAGGTCTTCAACAACAATATTTGAACAATAATTAAAACCAATCTCTAGTGTAAACAGTATAAATGAAGCATTTTCTTCATTTGGATTCTCTACTTTAATCGATTGAGCACCTGGCATGACAGCGACCTGCCCAGGGATTAATTCATGTATATATCCTCCACCATTCAATTCGACACTATTATACAGTTGAACTATACAAATAAGCGTGTTCCTATCAAAAGAAAATTGATAGTCTTTATAGGCAAATAAATTTACCTCTAAAAAATTTGACAAAGCGCCTATTGGCCGCTTATCCGTATTTTGATAGTCCCCATAGTTGAGTGTCGGAAAAATCTCACTTTCTACGGATCGCAATATACCTCTTTGCGAAGCTATGTACATTTTGTTGGCAATCTGAGTTTCCATGTCAATCATATTGAATGTGGTCAATTGTAACGTAAGGCCTTATTGACAAAAGGTGCGTCTTATAGATTTCATTGTCAGGGGAAAGACTGGAAATCAATAATTTCTCTCCAATTGTTTCATGCCAAATCATATTGGAAGAATAGAAATTAAATGCCACCTGATGTCTTTCTATGTTTCGTCTATCGGAATTGATAATTTCAAATCGACACTCCTGTATAGGCATAAAACGCAGTCCAGCATTATCAACTATATCAGGCATCATTCCATTAAGCTGTTCAATATATCCCATAACAGATCCTCCAACCAAAAAGTGAAGCTGTTCTGCCTTAGAATTTTCTCTTAATAAGGTACCGAAAGATGAATATTTACCTTCTTGATCAAAAAGCTGGAACTGCATTTTGAATTCCATAAACGAGTCTTCCCATACCATTTTATCCCAAGTATCCTTGGCACTAGCATCAATTATTTTCCGGTAACGAAATCGTATAGTTTTCATAAAGAGACTAGGCTTTTACGTTTATAGTAATAGTCAATGCATAACCAGATGATAAACTACCTGTCACCGTAGCTAACTCCTTACTATAACCATCGCTAAACACATTATCACTTGCATTGTAAGTATAGCCACTCATCCCTTTTGTATAACCATAAGAAGATCCAGTCGTATTTACGGTATTGCATAAGGTATCTGGGAAAGCTATCTGAGTGACTAACAAAGAAGTACCACTTGAGTTGTAGATATGAACGTGCACATGCGTCGCACGGCTTTGATACCAACCAGGAAATATAGTCTTAAAAGTTACGGTACCATTACTATCCGTGGTCTGTCTACCTCTTAACCAATGAACAGAGGTATAGTTGTTGGTCTGCATAGTCGTTCCGCCATACTCGGAATAATCTCCATTAACATCACAATGCCAAACGTCAACAATAGCACCAGAAAGAACATTACAGTTATTGTTGATATTTGCCACAGTAATGACCATGCTCATATCAGCTCCTACACCATCTCCCTTTCTAATATCGCTTCTCACATAGGAAGATGGTATCTTAGTAGGAAATGGGCCTTCTGTTTCAGTTGGCGTAACCGTACAACTAGTATCTGTTGTAGTGGTATCCGAAGATGTTGTATCCGTATCTGAAGATGGGGAACTATCACTTTTGGAACAACTAGATAATACAAATGGAGTCGCAGCGAATAATGACAGGGACTTTAAGAATTTTTTCCGTTCCATAGTATTTGGTTTTGGTGAACTAATACTATGAAACTAGATCAAAAATAAATCAGGTCAAACAAATATCGATAATCGACCTATATCAATCGTCCAACGAAATAGTCTGCTTAGCGGCAACACTTTTTGCGGCAATCCAGCCAGTTGTCCATGCATTCTGAAAGTTAAAACCTCCTGTTATACCATCAATATCCAATACTTCTCCCGCAAAGTATAAACCACTATTCTTTTTACACTCCATCGTATTGACATCAATTTCGGACAATGCAATTCCACCACATGTGACAAATTCTTCCTTAAACGTAGTCTTACCAGAAACTGTAAACATGTTCGATGTAAGTATTTGAATTAATTTGTTTTGTTGCACGGATTTAAGTTCACTCCAGTGCAATTTTTCAGATATACTAGCTTCTGCTAAAAAATAATTCCAAAGTCTAGACGGTAAGGCAAATGGTTTTTTATGCGAGACTAGACCATGCCCCAAACGATTACGAATATTGATCCAATCATTACGCAAAGAATCTTCCGTATAGTCGGAAAGCCAGTTAACCAATATAGAAAATTGATAGTTGGCCTCTGACAGTAGTCTTGCTCCCAAAGCCGACAGTTTCAATACTGCAGGACCACTCAAGCCCCAATGTGTAATCAATAATGCGCCTTCAGTGTTCAGTTTAGACCCTACTATTTTTATTGTTGCATTTGGTACACTGACACCCATTAGGCTAGTAATGGTGTGGTTGGGCATATTAAAAGTAAAGAGCGATGGTACAGGCTTTTCAATCTTACAACCAATTTGCTCCAACCAGTGATATTGTTCTAGTTTGTTAAAACCTCCACAAGTAATGCAGATATTTGCAGCCTTCCAGGAACGGCCGGCTTTCTCTGACAAAATCCAACAATCCTCTCTTTTTTCTAAATGATCTACAGATGCGTTCATAAAAATTGTGACCTTGCAATCATTAGCTTCCTGTATGAAGCAATCAACTATCGTCTGAGAAGTATTTGACGACGGAAACATTCTACCATCTTTTTCCACCTTCAACTTCACCCCTCGCTGTTCAAACCAATCAATAGTATCTTTTGGACCAAAATGATGAAAAGCCTTTTTCAAAAAATTCTGTCCACGAGGATAAGATTTGACGAGTAGACTTATATCCGCCTGATCATGGGTAACATTACATCGCCCGCCACCACTTACTTT
>QFOI01000200.1 GCA_003241175.1 Pseudopedobacter saltans | reverse complement strand
AAATAAACAAATAGCGGCTGGAAATATCGCTTACCAAAAAGGCGACTTTAAAACGGCTGCCAAAAACTACCAACAAGCGTTAAAAGTTAATCCCAAAAGCAATATTGCCAAATACAACTTAGCCAATTCGTTGGAAAAACAAAAAGATGCGGAACAAGCTGGAAAACTTTACGAAGATCTAGGAAAAAATGGCAATAAGGGAATACAAAGTGATGCTTACTATAACAATGGCGTTTCACAGGTACACAATAAAGATTTGAAAAATGCCATTTCCTCTTTTGAAAATTCTTTGCGTCGTAATCCAAATGACCAGATGGCACGTGAAAATCTGCAAAAAGCGATTAACGATCTAAAGCAACAACAGAAACAACAGCAAAAACAAAATCAACAACAACCCAAACAAGATAAAAAGCAAGATCAACAACAGCCAAAAGAATCTCCTAAAGAACAGCAGAACAAAAAAGACATGGATAACCTGCTTAAACAATTGAACGAGCAGGAGAAAGATCTTCAAAAGAAATTGCAACAGCAACAACAACAAAAGAAACAACCAGAAAAAGACTGGTAGGTTTTGCCTATTTGAATAAACCGATGGGCAGAATAAATTCCCATCGATTGGCGCCTGTTCCCATAAGTTTGTGATCTATCATATTGGAATATCTTATGCCAAATGTTACGGACTCTTGATTCCACCATTTGGTATCAAAGTATATCTCACCACCTACACTACGCAGATGATAACTTCTCTGGTAACGTAGACTTTTGACAGAACTATAGTCATAAAATGCGTTTCCTCTTATTCGCAAAAAGTAGACAATATTTCCAAATCCCCAATCAGGATATACAATAGGGAAATGGTAGTTTGCACCTAGTTTCCACATTCTCGGATAGCTGATAAGGCTATAACCACGAGAGATCGGAAACCCATTGCTATAGTTATAATTGCCGATCGTATCACGCATCATATAAGCACCATTGACAACAAGACTGTGTGTATTGACCAGACCCGGCAAATAAATATTTCCAACCGTCAACCATTGATACGCCTTAGCAGTAATACCCGTTCTATACAATGTACTCATCGCCAATCCTAAATGAGGATATATTTGCTGTGATGCTTGTTGAGAATAGGTAGAAAAACTCAACTGGTTACTCCAATAATTAAAAGTTTTGTTGTCTGCAATTTTGGAAGCATTCCCTTGCCATTGGATATAGTTGGTATTAACCGTCGATTGCAACGTTAGATACCTATACATTTTTCCAGAAGTATAGTTAAGCGGAAGACGTAGTCCAATATTACCATTTAGCTCATTCCATTTCAAAATATTGCCATTGGACTGTTGCACTTGACGGTTAAACGTCTGGCTGACATTAATCACCGGCATCAAAAACCATCCTCCATAGACAGAAGAAAAACCAACAGCGCTATATTTTTCATTACGATTATAGTTGTAGTATAATTCGCTCTGCACCGTACCTAAAACACTCTCTCCATAAAGAGAAAAAGTGTAATTGGGATCATCCCAATCTGGTTGCAGACTATGAAAATTAAATGGATGAGTCCATCTTTTATACTTCGAAATGGACAATGTGGTGTCCATACTGATTTTATCCAAAACAGGCTCCGGATTTTCCAGATTGAAATACAAAGGCCTTAATGTATCTACACTTACATTTTCGATATTTACCCAGCTTGAAGATATTTTCGCTAAACGCCTTCCTGCAGAAGTAAAAACAGATCCAACAACTCGATCACCTTGCTCAGCTCCGCCATAAATGCCCGTCGGATAAGTCGCAACATCGAAGATCTGTTTGCTTTTGGGCACATATGCCCACAAAGCGTCTTTCCCTTTACTCGAACTATTAAAATATAAAGTATCATTTTTAATGGAAGGATAACCTAACAACCGATTACCACTATCCAATATAGTTTCAAATCCTTTTTTTTCAAAATGATAATACCGAATGGACATTTCTCCCTTTTCATTTCGCACAAAAACAAAACAACCATTTCCAAAAAATTTCGGATAGGTAAATAACGAACTAGAATCCTCTGCTATATTCTTCAAAAGAAGGCCTTCCCTATTGATTAACTGAATAGCACTCTTATTTCCCTCATCGCTCATTTTCATCACTAACAAACTATCACCTGTACTAGAAATATCTGGAGTGAACCATTTCGTTCGATTCCCAATTTTCTTTTCATTTCCGGTTAATTTATTTAAGATTCTGACATTGCTATATTGGCGATTACCCCAGCGAGGATCCGCTTTTAAGGAACTGTAAACAATCTCTTTATCATTAGCCGAAAAATAATCGTCGTAACTAATTGATTGAGTTGCTACTTTCTTCTCTTTCCCAGAACTGTCTACGGCAACGAATTGAGGTATGGACTTGTAACTTGTTTTTACAGCAATGGTGTTATCATCCGAAACAATAGGAAATTCATAGTTAATTACATTGTTCTTCTTTTTCTTAGTCAAAAATACAGGCGAAAGCGTATCAGCCGGAAGAGATCTTTCGTAGTATTGGAAAGCATTTTCAGTAAATTGTTTAAACGAAATACCTGTGTACTTTTTAATAGCTGATTGCCAAGGATATAATATGGACTTAAAAGATGCCGCATCATGCGTTACTTTTTCCCAAAAATCATTACCGTATTTTTCATAACCATAAGCTACCAATATGTAACCCAACGAATAGTGATTGGGAACATAGTCATTATACGATCCGTTTCTAATTTTCTGATAAGAGTATTTCTTCTTGTCCAACAGTAAGGCCGCGAAATCATTCATAAAAAGAGGAAATCTTCCACGTCCTTGGTTACTCAATCTAGTCTCGTTATAGACTGCATCACCCTCGAAAAACCAATCAGGAACGGACATAGCGTTAAACAACGCACGTCCATTTTCACCAAAAATGGTTCCCACGGTTTTAGACAAACCAACATTAAAATTATTGTATTGCTGCACGTGACGATATTCATGTATCGCCAGATTGGAAGGCCACAGCTGGCTACCCAAAGAGAAAGGATCAGTCGGAGGCATCAGGTAAAACTCACTACGAAAAGGCCCCAAACCAACATAACCATTGGAATAGGTAACATCCGCCTGCAATACGATATTCACTTTTTTTACCTTCTGTCCTATATTGTTATTGTTCTTGGACTGCCAACGTATCAGCCATGCAATTTGCCGAGCCGTTTCCAACTTATTGGAAGGAAAAATAATATTGAAAGTATCGTTTCCCATTTGTTGCCAACGAGTAGACAAGGGATTTCCGCCAAAAACTTGTGCTTGCGCATCCATGTAGGCAAATACAATACAGACCAGGGTAAGTAGACGTTTACAATTCACTTTTATGCGTTGGTTTCCAATAAAGATAATAATATCCCAGCGTAATTACACCAATAAAAAAAGGCACCAAAGCCAAATCCTTGTAAGTAAAAGATCCGTACAACGGTTTTTGGTCAAAAACATAAAATTCGCTGATCATCCAATAAGAATTGGCCATAATCCAAAATGTGATGGCGAGGTTATGGCATCGCTCACTCATCATATGGCGCGTACGCCAAGCAATAATGACGGCAATAGTCAGTGTCGGTATGACCATCACTATCCCCAACCACTTGATACCTAGACACCATGCAATATCCTTGAACAACCAGAACACGATATGTAGATTTTCCATCTGTCGATAACGGTATGGAATAACATAAGATGGTTCCGAAGCGGTTTTGTTGTCAACTTTATCCATCAAAAGTTTCTTTATTTAACGAATGTCACAAAATTATTGAGTAAAAAATTCCATATGAATACTACACCTATCGCCAACAATTTATTCAAGTAAAACTGATTAGCGAAAAAATAATTGAGCATTTTTAAAACTAGGGTATTGAAAAGTAAACCAGACAGACTAACCAATAAAAAAAGACTACCCTGTAACCACACATTAGAACCCATCCTATCTCGAAAAGTCCAAACAGTATTTAGCCAATAGTTCTGAGCAACAGCAGTTAAAAAACCCACAGCATTGGCCCAATATTGATTGACTTTCAGTTTTTCCTTCAATAGCCAAGTAACAGCAAAATCAGTCAACAAACCAAATCCTCCGACTATTGCATATCGCACTATACGAAAAGGCATCAGCATAGTTGGACATTTAGATCTCTCTCATCTTTAAATGCCAAACAAAGAATTGCAAAAGGCAAACACACATTAAAATAAGATACGTCAAAACCATCTTGATAGACAGTCGCATTCCAACCAATACCTATGATTTCTTGAAAAAAACGCAAGGAAATGAAACCAAAAAATACAACTGCAACCAGGGCAATATAAGTTTTAAAACTTTTCCAAAGCAAGGAGCACAAGAATAGAAATACAATACCAGACACAGCCAAAATAGAATTACCAAACTGTGTCTGTAAATGAATAGGACTGAATTTAAACCAGATGAACATTTCCTTATTCCACAATAAAAAAGGCAACATGGGAACTAGAAATCCTAAAATAGTCCCAACAGTAAAACTAGTTTTCCGCCTCCAATCCCACTTGAGCATATAGGCGAAGAAGTAAATCCCCAATGGGAAAATAACGAATAGGCGCGTGCATAAAAGCAGTCCCGCCAATAACCCTACAATTCCGGTTTTAGGGTTGTTAGTCGAACGCAAATATTTTTCGCACGAGACCATGAGTATCGCCGTCACCATCAAGTTGTTCATCAAATCACTCCGGACTGCCACCTCCCACCAATAGGCAGGCGACAATATCAACAATATCCAAAAAAATCCACCGTTAAAAATCGCTTTGCTTTTTCTTAGAAAAAATACGAGTAAAAACACCATCAAAATATGCGCAAATATCTCATCTCCCAAAAAATAAAAAGGAATATGTATGATTTCCCATATTGGAAAAGGTGAAGCATATTGACCCAAATGTGTTTTGGCATAGTAAGGGTAATTGCCCTGAAACAATTCTTTCGTCCAGTTAAACAAAGCTGACCATCGATCGACATCGACTCTAGTGGCAGGAATCTCCATTTTTAATGCAACAATTCCTAGAAGGATACAAATAGGAATGACAATACCGACATAAGGTTCAATCCATTTCACAGAAGCAAATTGTTTTCTTTTTCTATTAAGAAAAAACAATCCTACCATCAAACAAGTGTAAACAATACCAATTAATGGATATTCCGGAACATATTTATACAAAAACAATACATTCACCAATATATAGCAAAGCAAAACAAGATATACCAGTTTATTGCCAAAAAATTGAAACTTCATGATTATGCATAAAACGAAAAGGGATCCTATCTTGGTATATCAAGATAGGATCCCTTATTAAAACAAGACAACTAATTATTTTGTCTTAAAGATATTTTTTGGGAAAATAACATCAGCACCCAATTGTTCTTCAATACGTAACAATTGGTTGTATTTTGCCATACGGTCTGTACGACTAGCAGAACCAGTCTTGATCTGACCACAGTTCAACGCCACTGCCAAATCTGCAATAGTTGTGTCTTCTGTTTCACCACTACGGTGACTCATGATAGAAGTATATTTGTTGATCTGAGCCAATTGAACTGCTTGTATTGTTTCTGTCAAAGTACCTATTTGGTTGACTTTGATCAAGATGCTATTGGCAACACCTGTTTCGATACCTTTTTCCAAACGTTTTGTATTAGTTACGAATAAATCATCACCAACAAGTTGTGTTTTAGAACCAATAGTATCTGTCAATTTCTTCCAACCATCCCAATCGTCTTCTGCCATACCGTCCTCGATAGAAACGATAGGATATTTGTTAACCCATTCTTCCCAATATTTCACCATATCATCAATAGAAATAGATTTCTTGGAGCTTTTGTAGAATTGATATTGACCTTCTTTGAACATTTCAGAACTAGCAGCATCCAAAGCAATAGAAATCTGGCTTCCAGGTGTATAACCCGCAGCAGAAATAGCTTCCAAAACCGTTTCGATAGCTTCTTCATTGCTTTGCATATCAGGAGCAAACCCCCCTTCGTCACCAACGTTAGTGCTGAAACCTTTCTTTTTCAATACACCTTTCAATGTATGGAAAACTTCGGTACCCCAACGCAACGCTTCACTGAAAGAAGACGCACCATGGGGAACAATCATGAATTCCTGAAAATCAATTTTGTTATCTGCGTGTACACCACCGTTCAAGATATTCATCAAAGGAACTGGCAAAACAGTTGCATTAACACCACCGATGTAACGATACAAAGGTAAACCAGCTTCTTCTGCACCCGCTTTAGCAGCAGCCATAGAAACTGCCAATATCGCATTTGCGCCTAATTTTCCTTTGTTTTCAGTTCCGTCCAAAGCGATCAAAGCCTTATCCAAAGCCACTTGATCACCCACCTCAAAACCTTTTAGGTTTTTGGATATAATGGTATTTACGTTTTCAACAGCTTTCAATACGCCTTTACCAACGTAAACAGATTTGTCGTTATCTCTAAGTTCAACAGCTTCGTGTATCCCTGTTGATGCGCCAGATGGAACGGCAGCGCGCCCAAAAGCACCACTTTCAGTTACGATATCTACTTCAACGGTAGGATTGCCACGGCTATCCAATATTTGTCTTGCGTGTATGTCAAGAATTTCACTCATGATTGATCGAATTTAAAAAGTTTCGCAATGTTATCGATTTTTTGGCGAATAGCAAAAGGTCTTCACATTACATTTAAGTTTCGATTTTGCATTTAACATCTATTGAACAATAAGAGCACACCGAAATCTAAGG
>QFOI01000199.1 GCA_003241175.1 Pseudopedobacter saltans | reverse complement strand
GATTCGGCTGTTTTTACGACAAAAGGAACCTGCTGGTGGATCAGCCAGATTTTGGTTGACGGGCAGCCTGTTGACTTTAAAGTCGCAGATTCTCAGAGTGATAAATTTAAATTAGATGGGAAATGGTTCACTGTCGAACGTCATGGCCGTCAGAAATTAGTTGTGAAGACTGCCGATAATCGGTTTGTGTCTCCTCGTAATGTGCAGGTTGTTCTCGAAGTCGGAAGATTTCACGATAGCATAACTGTCGAGCAAGAGGGAGTAAACCATTGGTTGGCTCAGAATGATGAAGTTAAGTAAGTAACATCTAGTATTTAATGATGTGTTTTAGTTTATAACAGACTTTGATTGTTTTACTTACCAAAGTTATAAAAAGGTCTGATACCTTGATGACTGAAAAAATCGAAAGTCTGAAGTACCTTAATTCTCTTGTGTCACGATTTGATGTTTGTGCTTAACAAGAACTTTATCAATACGAGCCCCGTCCATAATCGTAACGTTACTCCCGATCCAAGTTCCTTCTCCGATCTCCACGTCACCGTATATAGAGGTAAATGGTTCTATTGTTACATTCTCCGCTATCTTGGCATCTGGATGTATATATGTCAGGGGATGATTCATTAATAATAATTAAGCCGATCTAAAAAATGACATCAATTCGATTGGTCTATCACTTTACAACTAAACGCCAAAAATAGAACAAATATTTTCATTAGCGCTTATTCAAGACTCCAATATTTAAAATATGTTTAAAACCAAGTATCTTATTTTCTAAAATATTCCTTTTCCTATCAAATGTAAGGTAGAATATGCGTGTTTCCACCAAATAAAGCGCCAAAAAAAGATTATATCGACTATATTGCTAAATATCTCGGTTAAAATATGATTTTGGACCTCTCTATAATCATCGTCAATTACAATGTACGTTTTTTTCTTGAATATTGTTTGCTATCCGTCAGAAATGCAGCGAAAGAAATCACTGTGCAAATTATAGTTGTTGACAATGCGTCCAAGGACAGCGATTACAATTGGCTTTGCCATCGATTTCCGGAAGTTACTTTTATCCAAAATAAGGAAAACCTTGGTTTCGGAAGCGCCAACAACGTAGGCATTTCCCTTGCCGAGGGGAAATATGTTCTTTTTCTTAATCCAGATACGTTAGTTCCAGACAATGCACTCAAGGATTGTCTTTCCTTTTTTGAAAACCATGCCGACTGTGGCGCATTGGGAGTTCATATGATGGATGGCAAAGGGCAATTTTTACCAGAGAGCAAACGATCCAACCCTACACCGTCTGTTTCTTTCTACAAATTTTCTGGTTTGGAAAAAAGATTTCCAACTTCGAGAAGATTCGGGCAATATGCTTTGGGCTTTTTGGATAAAAACGAAAATCATCCGGTGCCAATATTGGCAGGCGCTTTCATGATGGTACGCAAATCCCTGCTAGATCAAGTAGGAGGATTTGATGAAGCCTTTTTTATGTATGGGGAAGACATCGATCTCAGTTTTAGACTTCAGAACAATACGGGATTTAAAAATTATTTTCTTGGAAAGATAAAAATCCTGCATTTCAAAGGAGAAAGCAGCAAACAAGACGCAGTCCATTACAACAAGATTTTCAATGAGGCGATGGGTGTTTTTGTAAAAAAATATTATTCCAATAGCAAAGCATTCATGATGCGTACAGCAATCGGTATGGGAACTACAGTCAAAAATTTCGCCCTGAGTACAAAGGTGAAAGTAAAGAAAAAAGAAGGTATACAATCTATGTATCTCATGGGTGATATGTGTACCCTGACAGCGCTTAGAGAAAAACTGCATCTTACCCAACCAGATATTATAATTGCCTCAGAGGAAAAAAATGCGCGGACAATTGTTTTGTGTATTGGAAAATCTTTTACTTATCAAGATTCATTGGACCTTCTATCAAATAGAAAATGGCTACAACTTGTAATGTGGTACGATCCTACTAGCAATTTTCTTATTGGGAGCAACGACAAAGATGAGACTGGAATCGTCTTGGAAACGAATTAATTGTATTTTTAAACTAAACCAATACCTTATGAGAATATCAAACTTCGCATTCTTGCTGCTTTTCTTGAGCATGCTTAGCTGCAGAAATCAACCAGAAGTCGTCGATATTATCCCGGACCATCAGACATTTACCATAAAATCCGAAAAATTGGGAGAAACAAGAACAATCAATATTTGGGCCCCAAAAGATTCTACAATTGTCATCGATTCTCTGCCTGTAATGTACGTCTTAGATGGAGGCATAAAAGAGGATTTCCCTCATGTCGCCAATACTTTCTCAGAGCTCATCAAGGCAAAGAAAATACCACCATTCCTATTGGTTGGTATTGAAAATACACAACGCAGAAGAGACATGACAGGTCCAACTACTGTCGAAAAAGACAAAGAAATAGCGCCAGTGGTAGGTGGTGCTGCCAAATTCAGAGACTTCATTAGTGACGAGTTGTTCGCAGAGATAGCAAAGCGATATCCAAAGACTACACATAAGGGCATTATTGGGGAATCGGCGGCAGGGCTTTTTGTCATGGAAACCCTTTTCACAAAAACCAATATGTTTGATTACTATATTGCATTTGACCCATCTCTTTGGTGGAATGGACAATTATTGACCCAAAGTGCAAAAATCTATTTGGAAAAAATGCCTCCAGAAAAGAAAGTATTATGGTTCGCCAGTTCAAGCGCTACTGACGTTTCTCCATTTGCCCAACAATTGGCACAGACTTTGGCAGCACAAGACATAACCTCCTTATCTTGGAATTATTCTGACGAGCCTGAAGAACAGCACAATACAATATTCAGAGCGACAAAAGAGAAAGCACTGATCTGGGCACTAAATCAGAAAATGTAAATCAGCAAATTATGCAAAACACGAGATATTTACTCTTGATATTGGTTACATTGTTTTCAGCGACATCGTGGGCACAAAACAATAAAGAAAAGATGGTTTCGCATATTGACGAAATCGTAGGAAACATTACCAATAATAAAGAGTTGAAATCAGTAACAATTTCGGACAAAAAAGACAAAACCTTAACCGGATTTTACATTAATGACTCCATTGTAAAAATTGTAAAGGAAGAAACAAAAACCGGAATAGACACCACGTCCGAAGTTTTTTATTTCGAAAAGGGCAAACTCATTTTCGTACATGAATCTAATAAGGCCTCCGAAACGGCATTTGATGGCCGTTACTATTTCGACAATGGTAAAATGATTGACTATTCAACTACAGGACACAATCGATTTGAAAACGATAGTCTTGACCCTGAAAAATTTTGGCTAAAGGATGCCGAGAAGTGCCAAAAAATTCTCTATCAAAAAATCAAAAAGGTAAATAATTAAAAAGGAATAGCCGATCGCGTTTTCGATCGGCTATTCCTTTTTTGTTATCCAATATAAGCAATAACGCTAATCTCCACATTGACGTTTTTCGGGAGCGTTTTTACAGCTACACACTCTCTAGCCGGCGCATTTTTTACAAAGTATTGCGCATAGATTTCGTTTACAGTGGCAAAAAGAGACATGTCACTCAAAAAGACGGAAGCCTTTACGACATGTTCAAAACTTGCACCTGCATTTTCCAAGATAGCTTGCAGATTTTTAAACACTTGATGCGTCTCCTCTTCAATAGAAGCATTGACAAGTTCCATTGTTTCCGGATCTAAAGGAATCTGTCCACTTACATACAAAAAACCTCCTGCCTTGGTCGCTTGGTTGTAAGGACCAATAGCCGCTGGTGCTTTTTTGGTATTAAGAATTTCAATATCTGTCATAATATTCTGATTTAGTATCAAAACGGAAAGTTACAGTATTCATTTTTATCGAATTCAATAAAAGTATATTTTTGTTTTATATATTATAAAAAATCATTACTTTTAATCGAATGCAGTTTCTTTGCACAAATCATTCATCTTTTTTTGACAGATGGCATTAATACTTACAATCGATACGGCTCTGGAAAGAGGCAGCGTTGGTTTATTCAACAATGCAGATTCTTTGGGAACATTTGTTAATGATTCTCAAAAAGACCATGCAGGATTTGTGCAGTCCGCTATAGATCAACTTGTTAAGGATAACAATACACCTTTGGAAATGATCGATGCCATAGCTGTTGTTAATGGGCCAGGCAGCTATACAGGATTAAGGGTAGGCCTTGCAACTGCCAAGGGGCTTTGTTATGCATTAGAAAAAAAATTGATATTACTCAACACTTTGGATATTATGGCAATCGCCAGCATTGCTTATCATGGTGAAAAGGATTACTATTATGCGCCAATGATTGACGCCAGGCGTGAGGACGTCTTTACCGGTGTATACAACAATCAGGGAAAGATCGTAATGGAGCAAGCTGCATTGACTTTAAACAAAGAAATCTTCTTGCCTTTTACGTCTGAAAAAAAACTTGTCCTAAGTGGTTCTGGGGCAATCAAGGCAGCGAAAACGCTTTCGGAAGAAGATATAATCGTATGGGACTCTTCCTACACGCCTGAAGACATTAATATATTGGCACAAAAAAAAGCAGCAAAGGAAGATTATTCAGATGTGGCTTATAGTGAGCCCAATTATCTGAAAGCATTTTACACAACTGCCAAAACCATACAATAACTAAAACGAAATAAACTATACAACATGAGTGCTACACTTTCAGTCGTGAATCTTAATGTGTCCGAAGAAAAGGAAGATTTGCCTATTGACTATTTCCAGCTCAAGAAGGCCGCAATGATTTTGCGAGCCATGAACCATAAGCTGAGACTCAATATTATTCAATTGATCGACCAACACAAAAAACTTACAGTCACGGAGATTTATGTTAAGTTACGCATGGAACAATCCGTAGCATCTCAACATCTGGCTATCTTGAGGAAAGCCAATATCGTATTGACAGAAAGAGAAGGCAAGTTTATCTATTACACACTTAATTACGGACGTATCAAGGAAATCACCTATTTCATCAAAGAATTGCTGGGCGTATAAGCATCGCGTAGGATTTTAGTATCTTTGTTCAAAGACTAGTTTTATGTACGTTGAACAGATATATACAAGTTGCTTGAGCGAGGCTTCCTATTATGTAGAAAGCAATGGAGAAGTCGCCATTATAGACCCGATGAGGGATATAGAAATGTATCTCAAAATGGCTAAGGAACGTAACGCCACCATTAAATATATTTTTGAAACACATTTCCACGCTGATTTCGTGAGTGGTCATATTGATCTTAGTAAAGCTACCGGAGCGCCGATTATCTATGGTCCCGAAGCCAAACCCACATTCAAAGTGACCATCGCAAAAGACAAAGAGGTATTTCCTCTTGGAAAGGCTTCTTTCGAGGTTCTCCATACTCCTGGACATACGTTGGAAAGCACCTGCTATTTGCTTAAAGACGAAGATGGTAAGCCAAATGCTCTTTTTACAGGAGATACACTTTTTATTGGAGATGTTGGTCGTCCTGATTTAGCACAAGGAAGTTCTTTGTATACGACAACTGATCTTGCAGGAATTTTGTATGATAGTATCCAAGAAAAAATCATGAGTTTGCCAGACGACGTTATCGTATATCCAGCGCACGGCGCAGGAAGTAGTTGTGGTAAAAATCTCAGTAGCGAAACCCAAAGCACAATCAAGGAACAAAAGGAATCCAACTACGCCCTTCAAGCAAAAAGTAGAGGAGAATTTATCACTTTGGTTACAGACGGACTGAATGCACCTCCTGCCTATTTTCCGATCAATGCAGAAATCAATAAAAAAGGATATGCAAACCTGGATGACATATTGACCAAAGGAATGAAAGCTTTTTCAGTGACGGATTTCAAGGAGAAAATCAAAGACAAAGACATCATCATATTGGACACACGTCCGCAGGAAATATTTACGGAAGGTTTTGTTCCTGGTTCTATTTTTATTGGGCTGGATGGACGTTTTGCAGAATGGGCGGGAAGTCTTCTTCCTTTTGACAAACCCATCATATTGGTAACAGAACCTGGCAACGAAAAAGAAACAATCATCCGATTGGCTCGTGTTGGCTTTGACAAGATTGAGGGTTATCTAGACGGAGGTTATGATGCATGGAAAAATGCTGGTGAAAGATCTGATCTTATCATCAGTATCCCCGCCGAGGAACTGGCAATGGATTATCACTTTGACGAAGACATTATCATTGTCGATGTTCGTAACGAAAGGGAATATGGCGACCAACATGTCAAGAGAGCAGTTAATTTCCCGTTGAACAAACTGGTGGATCCTGCGGCTTATCTTTCCGATATTGACGACATGTTTAACCTATATATTCATTGTGCCGGTGGATACAGGAGCGTGATTGCTTCATCTATTATCAAAAGACAAGGTTTTCACAATCTCCGCAATGTATTGGGTGGTATCAGTGCTATCAAATCTTCCACAGACATTCCTTTGGAATCCAGTAAAGAAGTGGTTAATTAATGATTGAATATTCTTTTTCCAAACATCCTTCCGAACGTCTACAGTCCAATTGGATAGAGACTATTCGAAAGGATGTTTTTTTAGCAGAGACGGAAAGGCGACTTTCGGATACTCAAGTACAACTATGCCATCAAGAAAAATGGTTTTTAGCTTTAGCACCCAAAAAATATGGTGGGCTCGAATGGAGCTTGCCACAAATCGTCGCTTTTGAAGAAGCAATTGGCTGGGTAGATGGAAGTACTGGTTGGGTATTTACCTTATGTAGCGGAGCCGGATGGTTTGGTGGTTTTTTGAACGAAAATTTTGCTCAAAAAATTTTCTAAGAAAAAAATGTGTGTTTGG
>QFOI01000198.1 GCA_003241175.1 Pseudopedobacter saltans | reverse complement strand
ACCTTTATAGTAGGGACGCAAAACATAGAGGAAATTATGGACATCGAAATACCGTTCGTGGACACCTTGTTTTTCCAATAGCTTTAAATAATCGGATTGCAGATACTCATAGAAACTATCAAAACAAGGAAATACCTGAGGATTGTTTGCCAAATGTGCGTAGTAACCCGCTACTGCATTAGACAACGCCACATATTCACTTCGGGTAAAATCTTCATTCTCTTGTTTCCAAAGTGCGGCAAGCAGGGATTTGAGACTTTCCTTTTTCTCGGTGTCCAATACCGCTCCTTTAGGCAGATAAAATGGATTGAACTTAATGGGGTTGTTTTCCTCATAGGTAAAGTAATAGCCTTTACTGAGTTCACATTGTGCCTTGTAGCTTCCGCCAATATCCACCACCACGATATGCCCACCCTGTATGAGCTGGGAACGCAGGATATGGTTAACCGTCATGGATTTACCCCCGCCACTGCTGCCACAGACCAGCGTACCCATATTGGAGGTAAGTCCTGTCTTTCTGGGTTTGTCGTATAAGTCCACCCAGAGTGGGATACCGTTTCGGTCACAGAACCTCGTTCCAACATCAACACCGTCACTACGATAAGCCGTTTCTTGATTAAGTAAACATATGGCCTGCGGGATAAAGGTGTCAAAGAGCTCACTTGGGGGAATTTCCCCTTCATTTCCGGGCAGTGCGGCCCAATACAGTTGGGCGGCACTCAGATCCTCCCTTCGGGGGCGGAATCCCGCCTGCGAAATAGCGGTAGCCGCTTTTGTATCCAGTTCTGCCAAATTTGAATCATTGCCGTCCGTCCAGACGTGGATATGAAAATGGGCTTTGATAGGAGTCAAACCTTTGGAAATGGATTCGTTCATGAAATCCGTAATCGCTTCTGCACTAAGGGCATTTTCCCTTCCGGAAAGTGACAGGGATTGCATCCTACGCCTTTTCTGGTCCAATGTCTTCAACGTTTGTCCTCCATCACCGATCACGATAAACTGTTCGTAACTATGGTTGCAGTCCAAGAGGATACCTAAGGATGCTACAAAGCTGATTGGTAGTATGGTTTTGTCGGTGCTGTATTTGTCATATCTCTTAAAAGTCGACACACTAGAAGGAAGATCTTCGACGTCCGACAGACTATAGGTGACCACTTTTTTACTGCCGATTGTAAAGTCCGGTTTAAACTGAATGTCGGTAAGTATGGGTGAAACACCTACCGGAAACAAGTTCAGATGACTATCTAATAATCCGTTTTTGTCTTTAGTGCCAAGGATCTCGGCTTCGGTGAGTCTTCTGCTTTTAATCAATCCGCCTTCCGAGAGCACTCTTTCAAATCGGGCTACCTGACTTAAGAAATCTGTCAGAAAACGATTATCTAATGCTGTAGGTTCGATAAAATGTTTACGTAAAAGATTGCTGGAAACGGAACCGGATGGCTTTCTTCCCGGAGATTTCATCGTCAACATCAAAAAACTACGGTGGTGGAGCTTTGTTCTTCCCTTAAAATGGCGGTTGGCACTTACCGAAAGAAAATCCTGTTCTCTGGAAACTTTTGCCACCGTGTCTTTTGTAAATACGTCCTTTTTATGAACCATGAAACCTTGTGGCAATAACCCCATGGCTTTTACCCAAATAGCGTGGAGCTGTTCGTATTCTTCCGTAGAGTTGGTAAACAGTTCGGGTAGGGTGAGTTCCAGACAAAGGGTGATATCGCCTTGTTTGGACAACAGACAACCTTGTTCCATTTTGTAAAGTGGGAACAATTGTTTCAGGTCTCTGCGCACATCTTTGGGCGTTTTGAGTTCCAATAAAATAGCAGAAGCCAAAATGATTAGGAACAATAGAAAAATAACGAGCATGGTTCACTATTTATAGTTGATTGGAATAGAAAGCCCTCAATGCAAACATTTACAAATGAGTACTGGCAGAAACTCGAACTAGTGTTTACAGCATTCAGCTTTAGGATTTTTGCATTACGCTTTAAGCATTTCTTTTAACGTTCTTGTCTTGAGTGCTTTGGGTAGCGCCTTGTATCCAGCCTGTTTAGCCAGTCCATTCGCTCCATATTTTTTGGAGTATTTACTGACTGTGGAAAATAATAACGTACCCAGGGTTCCAACTATGGGTATGATTAGATAAAGTGTGATGCCGATCAGATAAAGCACTACAAAGAGAAATAGCAGCGCAAGAAGCCCAAGAACCATATAGATAAGATACTGCGCACGAATCCCTTTGAATTCCAATGGACGGTTCACGCCCTTGTTGATACTATATTCCATTGTATTGAATTTAAAAGTCCAAGAATTGATTTTAGATGAAGTAGTATAGTTATGCAGTACTTAACCTTAAGCATTTAGCTTTTGGCCTTCTGCTTTTCGCTCTAATGAATGACTGTAGGTGCATGAAAATATTCCTGTACCGTTTTGAGTAGTACATACTTGAATGCTGTATCTGTTTCACTTTGTTTGCCAAATTCAAAATCCTCGAATATTTGAATAAGCAACGCTTCCAGATTTGCTATTTCATAGACCAGTATGCCCTGCTGTTTCCAGCGTTCATACTTGGAAGGAAATTGTGTTTCCAGAAAATCGGAAAGAAAAAGAAATCTCGAAGGTTTAAGATCCCTGGTCAGAAATCCCATGCATTGCTCTTCAATAAAGCAAGGAGCAGTTTCTTCTTCTATAAGTTTGTCCAACAGCGGATAGGCTGTCTGAACTTTTTCTTCTAAGTATTCGGTTACTCTACCAGTACCTTGTAAGGCCAACAATAAATCGGGATTGTTCTGTAGCATGTAGCTGTGTAATTGATGGATGAGTATTTGTTCCATTTGAATTATGAATTAGGAGTTATGAAATATGAATTGGAAAATCAGGTGTGACTATTAGCTATGAGTTGTTCACACAACTATACACCAAAGAAGCTTTTTAAGACAGTAGCAACTACGACTAAGAAAATACAGCTACCAAACCAGGCCGCGGCCACTTTGTTGGTGTCTTGATCTCCGGAGTTCCACTTATTAAATACCTTGATGGCACCGACAATACCTACTACGGCTCCAATGGCATACATCAGTTTTGTGGCAACGGAGAAATAGCTTTTTACCTTACTGGTAGCTTCTTCAATACCAGCGGCACCGTCGCCCGTTTGTGCCATCACGGCAATAGTGATAGTCGTAAGGATTAATGTAGCGGTAATACATTTTAGCGTTTTGGGGATTTTGAATCGTTTCATGTTGTTAAAGGATTTAGGGATGAAAGGAAATTGTTTAGGGGGCTATGGGACTATACAGAAGCACTCCATATATTGTCTAGGTCACTGTCTTCCAGTGTCACACCGCAACTATCGAGTGCGGTCTGTACGATATGCCAGTCGATGGCTTCCCGAAAGGGGGAAAGTGAACCGTCCAAATTGTTTTGATGGATTACTCCAGACAGTTGGGATACGACCTTTGTAGGGTTCGTGTTCGTTCCCAAGGAAGACAGAGCCTCCGTGATCAGGTTCGCTACAGTTTCTGTCTTGTCCAGTGTCCTCACGTTGGAAGAATGGTCTGTGTCAGGATCTTCGCTATCTAGAGAGTCTTCCTCTGTTTCGTTTTCTACGATAGCGCCCATCAAGTTGCCATGGGATCCAGAAAAGGAACTATCTGTTTTGGAAGCAAAACGATGCAGCAGCCTTTCTTTGAAAATGATGGAACTAATAGTGAGATAATAAAGTGTGCTGACTGAGCCTATTGCCGTCCAGTACTGTGGCCATGTAATTTTTTCAAGCATGACTATAAATTTTGCCGTTAAAAATGTGACAACATTACTTGTCGTTTACAACAGCAAAACTCATGGAACCACAAGCCTTCGTTCCCAAGGTGGACACAAGTTGTGATGTTAAAGTTTGTTAAAAGAAAAACGCAACAGACTAGCCGTTGTCCGATTCCTCCAGCCCTCTTATAAGCTCTTTGCGTAACCTGTCGAGGAACATGCTTTGGTTCTTGCGTGAGTAGAGGTCCTGTTTGTTGCGGTATACGTTGACAGGCCTTGTGTTGAATGCCCTCCCAAGCACTTCGGCTATTTCCTTGACATCCACGTTTCCTTTGTTGACGGCACCGGAATATTTGAGCGCATAGGCGATTTCCGTTAAGGACATACCGGTATCTGTCCAGTTGAGTGGTGAGACGGTCACCGGGTCTTTGTCCATAGATGAGTCTGTAGCACCAAGTTCATTTAGATAAGAGATTAGCTTACCGTATGCCAATATCCTGGCTATTGTATAACCAGTCCCGGTAATGAAACGGGATTCCAGTACGAAAGCGGACTCGTCCAAGAAAGGAAATTCCATCTGTACGCCTTCCTGTAGGAATAATTTTTCATCCAGATAGTTGTTGTCCCCGGATAGATACTGGGACAGCTGTAAATTTTTTTCGAAAAAGCGGTTGATGTCGCGTTTCTCCTTGTCCAGAAATTTTCTGCGTACACGTCCGGAAACCATGCGTATCGCTGTTTCGAGCCTTTGTGCGTGGACAAGGAAAACCAGTTCCGCCATGAATTTAGGCACTTGGTGTTTGTGGTAACGGATCTGTTCCTCCTTGTTAGGAAACTCATGCTGGTAAACAAGAGACTTGAGTTCAAAAAGCGTCGAAAGAACTATCTTCATATGTTCTCCATGTTTGTCACGAGCATTCAGTTCACGCCTGTCCAACAATTCCGTCTTTTCCTGATAGTCTGCCCATAGCTGCTTCAAAAAATTTTCCATGATTGAAAGTTTTAAAGGTCAAGAATTATGCGTCCAAGTAAAAATCTCAAAAAAGTGGAAGAAGGCTTTACCTCCAGAAAATCCTCCAAAAAAGGAAGTCCGGTGATGGCGGCAAAATTTCCATTGTTTTTTCCGGATCAATTAAAAACGGAACAAAAACATCCTGCTCCAACGGAACGACAAAAACGGTTCTTCTCCGTCCCATGGTTCGCTGCATGAAATCAACGATAAATGGCGCCGCCATGCGAAGATTGTCTTTCGTTTCCAAAAGCATTTCTTTCTGTGGATAGTGGAAGAATACGTAGATCTTAGGATAGCTGCATTCCTTTTTGTCTCTCTTTTCCTGAAGGCAGTCAAAATACAAAATGATACGTCCCGTACTTTTGACAACGAAAGGAAAGAGCCTCAACCTACCGGTCATTTCCTTTATGTAGAACCTTAAAAGATCTTGGTAGTCTGAGAATAATGGATAGTGTATACTCCGTATGTATCCAGGTATAACAGGTCTAGTCCAGTCCATAAGCAGTGGCAGATCCTTACGCAGGTCCATTATGGATATGGACATCCCCATGGCCTTGTCCTTTGGTTTGAAACAATAGAGAAAAGGATTTGTCAGACCAAGCCAGCGTCCGGATTGTCTGTACTTTTCTTCCCAAAAATCCCGGTTGTTCATTTTTACGTAATTTTAGGTGGAGACTGTTTGTTCCAAATCTATCTTGACAAAGGATGGAAGGCGTTGTCCAAGAGGAAATATTTGTTGTCCAAAGAGAAAAGATCGGCTATGGAACTACTGTTTGAATTCAATCGGGGCGAAAGTTTGAATGGAGTTAAGGAGAGTGGTATCCTAATGGAACACCAACTCGTATGGCTGTCTGCCCAGAAATACAATATCCATTCCGTAAAGGGAACACTTGACGTACAGAAAATACTCCATATAAGCCCGGGTGTCCATCTCTACCTTTTGACGTACGATACGCAAACAGGTTGCCGACTGGAGTTAAAGGCAACAATGGACATAGTTGTAGCTACGCTTCAGTTAAGGGGAAAATCACAGTATAGTTTTGGAAGTAGTGAGAATACAGCAGATTCGGTATCGGGACAATACAGCCTGTTTTCCCTTCCCCAAAAAGAGTTGTTGTTTACTATAAACGCAAAGTCGAGTGGGCAGACCTTGCTGGTATTCATGCCAAAGCAGTATGTTGGAGATCTTTCACCACTCTACAAAAACGCAAAACATCTGGTTACCAAAAGAAGCTTTTTCCGGATATTTCCGCCATTTGGTGACAACAGACCTTTTATCGACGGACGTACACGTTCCGTAGTAAGCTTCCTGTTGGACTACCTGAGAACAGAAAAAAAACCGGACACTTTTGTCATTGGATTGACCATAAAGACTTTCGTCAGTCTGTTGTTGAACTATAAATCTCCAACGGAAAAGACCCCAGACTATAAAGGTTATTCGGAAGAGATGGAAAACATAGTGTGGATGCTGTCCACGGAGCTTTCAGAATTTCCGGGTATTAGGAGCCTGTCAAGAAGACTACATGTGAACACGACTACCTTCAAGAAAATGTTTTCGTTGAAGACCGGAACCTCGCCGTTACGGTTCTGGCATAAAAAAAGGATGGAAAGAGCATACGACATGCTTCTGTCGAAAGATCTAAGACCCTCAGATGTTGCAGACCATCTTGGCTACTCCTCGCTCCATGCTTTTGACAAGGCTTTCAAAAAGTACTTTGGAGTGGCTCCTTCTGAAATCATCCAAAAAGACCGATAGTTTCATTAAAGACCGGTTAATGAACCCTAAATAGTTGATTACCAGCTAGTAAATTTTCCAATTAATATTTCTTTTGGGGACATAGCTCTTTGTGTGGGTTACGGAATTTTGTGTTGTCATCATTCACTTCTAATACTTCGATTATGAATGCACAACAAAAAAAATCATGAATCCCCCATTCGGGAATGTCCGGTTTCATACGAAGATCGGCCGTGGATATTAATCTCATACTATATCCATGGCCTTGCAGAAAATTGACATAGTTTATATTAATCCAATTAAATTTTCATATCATGAAAACAAATAGAAAAAAGTTC
>QFOI01000197.1 GCA_003241175.1 Pseudopedobacter saltans | reverse complement strand
CTATTAATAAATCGGGATACATAAAATGTGTTTTTTGGGGTATTGTTAACAACAACCGGAATTGGGCGTGCAACAAGAACTCTTTAGTTCTGAAAGTTTGATTTTGGGTTTATCTGTTGCAATACCACAAGCATCTTCAGCCAAGCAAGCTGTTTTTTTGTTTTTCAGCAAAAAAGTGTTTTCAGCAAATGATAAATCATATTTACCAATTGTTTCGCTTTGATATTCTACCTCAATTTCTAAATGATCATCAATTTCTAACTTATGTTCTGATAATTTGATGATGGATAATAGTTTGCTAGCCTTTAACCTATGTTCATGATCATCGGCATTCCATAATTGAAAATTCACCACTTTTTCATCCCTGACAACTCCTCCGCAGTCAATAAATTTTTTGGTCACCATACCTACTTCCGTAACATGAAAATTTTCGGGGACAAATGTTCCATTTTCCAATCGAAAACTAATTTTGTCGAGTTTTGGTAGGATTTCTTTGATTGTTGACAGATTCATAATTTGATAATTTTTATATTGCAATATGACGATATGATTAATACGACAAAATGATTAACAGCATTTTGTAACGTTCACTGATTGATCAAAAAACTGGTTGAATAGTTGTTGCATCTCGTTCCATTTTTCTTCGTTGATACAATAACAAACAGACTTCCCATCAATCGATCCTTTTATTATTCCAGTATTTTTCAATTCTTTTAAATGTTGGGAAATGGTGGCTTGTGCTAAACCTAATTGGTCTACTAAGTCATTGCATATACAAGCTTGTTGATGGATGATATATTGTAGAATTGTTATCCTTGCAGGATGTCCTAAGACTTTAAACAAGTTTGCTAAATTGTTTTGCTCTTCTGTAAAAATATCTGTTCGAGTAGCGCCCATTTAATTATTTTAATATTGCAATATTACGATATTAAATTAAAAATGATTAATTTTTATTCAATCGTTTTCCCACGCATAAAGAAGTGGTAAAACTCTCAATCGATTGCGCTTTTGCGGCTTATCCTTTATTTGTGGATTATATTTGTACCAATCGAAATTAATACAATGAGACATCATTTACGCATCTTTTTGCTTGTAACCCTAACGATTTTTTGCAGACAAAACATTTTCGCACAGAAAGATGAAATAGCTTTTACTCAATTGGAAGGATTTTACTACGGAGATAAAGCAGCTCCTACTGGAAAAGAATGGGAATCCCCAGAAGATCTCGCATACAACAAAGAACAGCCACATGCTTATTTCTTTAATTTTCAAGATGTGACGACTGCACGGAAACTATTGCCAGAACATAGTTCCTATTGGAAGTCGCTGGACGGAACCTGGAAGTTTAATTGGGTAAAACAACCAGATGAACGTCCAAAAGATTTTTACCAAAATAACTATAATGTGTCCAGCTGGGCTGATGTTCCAGTGCCTATGAGTTGGAATATTTATGGTATTCAAAAAGATGGTAGTCTAAAATACGGAGTTCCGATATATGTTAATCAACAAGTCATCTTTCAGCATCAGGTTCGGGTAGATGACTGGAAAGGTGGGGTGATGCGTACACCGCCAAAAAGTTGGACTACATATACGGATCGTAATGAGGTAGGATCCTTTAAGAGAAATTTCGAAGTTCCTTCCAATTGGGATGGAAGGGAAGTTTTTTTGAATTTCGATGGAGTGGACAATTTTTTCTATTTGTGGATCAATGGACGATATGTTGGGTTTTCGAAAAATTCCAGAAATCTAGCATCCTTCAATGTTACTAGTTATCTCCAAAAAGGAAACAATACTGTTGCGATTGAAGTGTATCGAAGTTCAGATGCTTCTTTTTTGGAAGCTCAAGATATGTTTAGGTTGCCAGGTATTTTCAGGTCGGTTTATCTGACTTCTACACCAAAAGTTTCTATAAGGGATTTAATGGCCGTTCCTGATCTGGATGCTAACTATGACAATGGAACTTTGCGAATAACCTCGGACGTGCGGAATTTGTCTAAAGCAATGGCAATAAACTATAAAATAGTTTATTCACTATATGCAAACAAACTGTATAGTGATGATAATGTACTTGTGGCTAATACCAATAGCGCAGAATTATTGTCCAATATAGAGGCAAACAAGTCTGAAACGACAACTTCCGTATTAAAAGTGCCTCATCCAAAGAAATGGTCCGCTGAAAGTCCATATCGATACACTTTGGTAGCGGAACTTAAAAACAATAAAAATAAAACGGTAGAAACAATCTCTACAACTGTTGGGTTTAGAAAAGTGGAAATAAAACAAACGAATGCATCTGACGACGAGTTCGGCCTTGCGGGACGATATTATTTTATTAATGGAAAAACAGTTAAACTAAAAGGTGTCAATCGTCATGAAACTAATCCGGAAAAGGGAAAAGTTGTAACCCGCAAACAAATGGAAGAGGAGATTGGATTGATGAAAAGGGCCAATATAAATCATGTAAGAACCTCCCATTATCCCAACGATCCTTATTGGTACTATCTATGTGACAAGTACGGCATATACTTAGAAAGTGAAGCCAATCTGGAAAGTCATGAATATTACTATGGTGAAGCATCTCTTTCTCATCCCAAAGAATGGAAATCGGCACATATTGCACGTAATATCGAAATGGTGCATGCATTGATCAATTGTCCTTCCATAGTTATTTGGTCATTAGGAAATGAGGCAGGACCTGGGGATAATTTTATTGCTTCCTATAAAGCTATTAAAAACGTAGATACTACACGACCAATACAATACGAACGCAACAACAATATTGTGGATATGGGATCAAATCAATATCCATCTATTGATTGGGTGCGAGGAGCTGTAAAAGGTAAGTATGAACTTAAATATCCATTTCATATTTCGGAGTATGCACACTCTATGGGTAATGCGACAGGTAACTTGATTGATTACTGGGATGCCATGGAGTCTACCAATTACTTTATGGGTGGTGCTATTTGGGATTGGGTAGATCAAGCTATGTGGTACTATGACAAAAAAACGGGACAAAAATTTTTGGCTTATGGAGGAGATTTTGGAGATAAACCAAACGATGGAACCTTTGTAAACAATGGATTAATTTTCGCAGATCGTATACCTAAACCTGCCTACTATGAAGTAAAGAAAGTATATCAAAATATGGCTGTGAAAGCTATAGATATCACAAAGGGAGAAGTGAGTATTTTCAACAAGCAGTATTTTGATTCATTTAAAGACTATATGGTTGAGTGGTCACTTTACAAGGATGGTATTGAAATAAAACGCGACGCGATTCCTTCCGAATTTGTAGAATCTATTGGACCTCGACAAAATAAAATATACAAGATTCCTTTTCAATATGAGACTTTGGATCCCATTGGGGAATACTTTGTAAAAATACAGTTTTTACTAAAGGAAGATCATCTTTGGGCCAAAAAGGGATTTGCGCAAATGGAAGAGCAGATTTTGGTGAAAAATAGCTCGGAGCGACCTTCTGTTTTAACAGTTCAAAATAATATAGCACAACCTGAAATGCAAAATGAACCTTCATTAAAAGTTGTGAAAGGGAGCAATTTTATCGCTAAGTTTGATTTAAATACAGGATCTATTTATAGTTTAAAATATGGAAATACAACTGTTATAGAAGATGGAGATGGTCCTAAACTAGATGCATTTAGAGCCCCAGTTGACAACGATAATTGGGCTTACAAACAATGGTTTGAGATTGGATTGCACAACTTAAAACATAAAGCATTAAACAACACTGTTTATCAACGCAAAGATGGAGCTTGGGTTTTGTCTTTTCTAGTAGAATCACAAGCACCAAATGGAGCAACTATCAACGGAGGGACATCAGGCACCTATACGTTGACAGAACATTTGGATAAACCTTTTGACTCCAATGATTTTAAATTTACTACAAATCAGATTTGGACTGTTTACGCCGATGGCTCTATTGAGTTGTCTTCTAGTATATCATCTAACAATGATGCTCAAGTGTTGCCCAGATTAGGTTATTCCTTCAAAATGCCAAAATCATACGAACATTATACGTACTATGGGAGAGGTCCATTCAATAACTATGCGGATCGAAAAACTGGACAGTTTATTGAGTTGCACAAAAGTAGTGTATTGGGTCAGTATGTCCCATGGCCAAACCCTCAAAGTATGAGTAATAATGAAGAAGTTAGGTGGAGTGCCTTAACCGACTCAACTGGACAAGGTGCTGTATTTATCGGTAAAGATCCAATGTCAAGTTCTGTATTACCTTGGAGTGAATTAGATTTGACTTTGGCTAGTCATCCGTACAAGCTACCTAACAGTACAGGTACATTTGTACATCTTGACGCGGCTGTGACTGGACTTGGAGGTAATAGTTGTGGACAAGGTCCTCCTTTAGAAAAAGATAGAGTGAAGTCAGACGCTCGTAGGTTTGGGTTTATTATTCGTCCAGTTTCCAAGAATAACTTTAATACAATTAGTAATGTTAGTGGCGCAGGTCAATCGCCTATCGCTGTCGTTAGGGATAGAAAGGGTCAGGTGGCTATTACGGGTGTTGATAGTTTACAATATGTATATGTTTTGGGAAATGGAAAAGAGAAAAACTATAGCTCGTCATTTGATTTGCGTGATGGAGGTATAGTAACGGCTTGGGAAAAAAGCAATCCACTGCTTAAAGTTTCCTATACTTTCCCGAAAATGGAAACTGTCCAGTTAACCGTTGTATCTGCGTCTAGTGTTGAAAATGGAGAAGGTGATGCGGAACATCTAGTGGATGGTGATCCTGGTACAATTTGGCATACTATGTATTCTGTTACGGTGGCGCAATATCCTCATTGGGTTGATTTTGACGCTGGAGAGGTTAAGAGTATCAAAGGCTTCACTTATTTGCCAAGGCAGGACGGCGCAAATGGGAATATTAAAGCATACAAACTACAAGTAAGCGAAGACGGAAAGACTTGGGGTGATCCTATTGCTAATGGGCAGTTTGAACGAAACTCGAAATTGCAAACTATAAGATTGAATAAACCTGTTAAGGGACGATTCGTCAGGTTTACGGCGTTGAGTTCCCAAAATGGTCAGGATTTTGCATCTGGAGCTGAGTTTGGGCTATTGGCTAACTAGAAGTTTTTTAAGTCAATACTGTAGGATGGCGTCTTTCCGTAATTGTTCGAATATTTTTAAGACACCTATCACTTGAGCTTTTTCACTTAAGTATTCTTCATAGGCGTAAAAGCGTGCATCCTCAATTTCGTTACTAGGTTTTATGTCTTCATCAAGCTCGTATAGGTAACAATCTTGCTCCATGATGGTATTTCCATGTTCGCCATAGGCTGGAGCGGTAGTGTGACAATAGTATTGTAATCTATCTTGTTGCAAGTCAATGTTTAGTTCTTCTTTACATTCTCTAATGACGGCTTGTAGGGAAGTTTCACCAGCATCCAGTTTTCCTCCAGGTAGATACCACGCTTGTTTCTTTTTACTGTAAACTAGCAAAAGTCTATTGTTTTTGCAAACGACAAGGCCTGCCGTGGGGAGGATTTTCGAATTCGTTTCCATTGTGTAACTATAGTTATTTTGGAAGTCTGCGTAAGCGTGCTTCATCCAGATCAATCTGATATTCTTTGCTTCTGATTGTGCTTTCCGGATAGGTGTCTTCTCTTAAAAACTTGTTCAGTGCATTCCTTTTAATTTCAATGACTTCAAGCATCATCTTATTGAATTGAGTAAGGTAGCTATGACGCAATGCCGCTTCTGACACGACAGGTTCTTCTTCGTTGTCTTCCAGGATTTGCAGATAAGCATCTTTTACTCGTTTGAAATTGGGAATTTCTTCTGTTTCTTTCGCATAATGCTCATTCAAAAAATCAACAACCTGTCGTGCTATCTGTACCTCCATGGAAGTTACAATAGCAGATTTGTTTTCTTTGTCCTCAATATTGAGTTTTTTGATAATTAGGGGTAACAACAAACCTTGAAAAACCAATGTGATCAAAATCACTACAAAGGTTATAAACAAAATAAGATTCCTATGGGGGAATTCCTCTTGATTTGCTAAAAAATATGGAACAGCCAGTGCAGAAGCCAAGGAAACAACACCTCGCATACCGCTCCAAGCTATGATGAAGGAAGATTTCCATTGTTGGGAATAGGCCTTTATCAGTTTTTTGTTAAACTTGTTTCGAAGAAGTTCAATAGTAATAGTAATAGGGAATACCCAAAGAAAGCGGACTACGATCGCTACCAAAGAAATGACCAAACCATAAAGAATAGCTTCTTTAAGTGAGTATTGCCCAAGTCCATTGACAATATCTGGCAGTTGTAAACCAATCAACATGAAAACGATACCGTTAAGGAGGTAAACCATCATGTCCCAAACGGAAGACATCTGTAGTCGGGAGTTGTACGTCAATATAGTCCTTGATCTGGAGTTTAAAAACAAACCACCAAAAACGACTGCCAATACACCAGAAAAATCGAAATGTTCTGCCGTTAGGTAAGCCAGATAAGGAAAAATAAATGTAACTGTCGTATCAATACTTGGCGTGGTTGGTAGGAAACGCAATACCAGATAAACCAAATAAGCAATGAAAAGACCCACCAATATACCCATGCCGGCAATCCAGAAAAAAGATAGGCTAGCTTTCCAAAAACTAAATTGCCCCGTCAATATGGCGGCTCTGGCAAAATTAAAAACAACTAGCGAGGAGGCATCGTTTATAAGGCTTTCGCCTTCCAATATGGATTGCACCCGCCTTGGAACCTTTAATCCGCTTAAAACAGAAGTCGCTGCCACTGCATCTGGTGGCGAAATAATACCTCCCAACAAAAAACCAAGTGCCCATCCTAAATTGGGAATAA
>QFOI01000196.1 GCA_003241175.1 Pseudopedobacter saltans | reverse complement strand
ATTTTAACACTTTCAATATGGCTTAATTTATGGTTTTCAATGGGAATGTTTATTTTATCATTTGGCAATAATGTAACTGTTTTGGGACTCTCGCCGTCTAAGGACAATTCAATTTTTCCTCTATAAAGTACTGTTTTGAACATCGAATTCTTTTCAGTGTAGGCTTTCACATGAAATGCAGTTCCAAGTACTTTGATACTACCATAAGAAGTATGAACAATAAAAGGAACTTTCTTATTGGATGTTACATCAAAATATCCTTCTCCTTTCAAATATAGTTCTCTAACTTTTTTTCCAAATTGTAGCGTATCCCACACAACAGAACTATTTGCTCCGAGCACCACAACCGACTTGTCGGGAAGCTCAATTTTTTGTGGAAGCTTGGCATTGTAAATATTTTTTGCGTTTACAATATCAGCTTTCTTATTTTTTGTAAAAAATCTATAGGCAAAGAATACAACACATAAAAAACTGGCAGCAACGGCAGCATACTTCGATAAAGTCAACCATTTAATTTGTTTATCACTGGAAGGCTCTATGGCATCAAGCACCCTTTTTAAATGGGATTCAATATCATCAGGACTCAAAATATCAGTATATCTGAATCGGTTCATTTTATCAAAAAGAGCTTTCTCTTCCGGATTTTGCTGCCATTCCACGAGCAACGCTTCCTCCTCTGTTTTTGTCAGAGAATTTTCCAGATATTTAGCTAATAATTGATAATAGGTTTCCTTTTGCATAACAGTTCTAATATAAATGACAACGAAATGTTATCGATTACCTAATGAAAAATTAATTATTTTTTAATGCCTCCGTTATTTGCTTAATAGCGATGACCAAATGGGCATTAACTGTACGGTGAGAGATACCCAATATTTCCCCTACCTGTTTGTAAGTCATGCCTTCTTCTTTTACCAATAAATAGCAAGTCCTACATTGGCTTGGTAAAGACTGGATCACTTTGCGAATAGAAGAAGAAACTTCATCTGTAACGATTTTGGAGTCAGAGGATTCTGTCGAAGCGGGGTCCTCTATCTTATCAATAGAGATGTTTTTCTTTAGGCTTTTGATTTCATTTAAAGATCTATTCTTTATGGATTGGTACATGTAAGCCTCCAGATTGCTAACAGACGCCAATTGCGACCTTTTATTCCATAATTGCACAAATACTTCTGAGGCCACCTCCTCTGCAATTTCATGCTGATCTGTGATGGCTATTGAAAAACGCACGAGTTTAGCATAGTATTGTCTAAACAATTGGGTAAAGGCATCTAGGTTTCCAGAGGCTATCGCTAATTTTAAATTATTAATATTGAGCAGTTCCACTGAATGTCTTTTTTTATCGCGCTTAAGTTCTACTTAAACATTGCAAAATATGGAGAAATGTACAAAAATGTAAAAATGTCTTTATTATTCATGGATTTGGGTTAGGGAATTGTTGATTATTGTTCATATAGGATGTAAGGTACTGCAATATGTATTAACAGCGTTATGCAATCGTTGTTTTAACTTTAGTCGAGGGCTTTTAACATAAAAAGCCGTCCTGTCGCTTTGCAAGTGACAGGACGGCGTAATCTGAAATATTTAGACTAATTCTTCAAACTTGCCATATCGATAACGAAACGATATTTCACATCGCTTTTTAGCATTCTTTCGTATGCTTCATTGATATATTGCATATCGATCATTTCTACATCGGCAACGATATTGTGTTCACCACAGAAATCCAACATTTCTTGTGTTTCAGCAATACCACCAATTACAGAACCAGCGACGGATTTCCTACCCAAAATCATCGGAACGGTATTCAACATAGGATCCAATGGTCCAAGATAACCCACCAATACAATCGTTCCGCTGATATTCAACGTAGCAACGTAAGGATTGATATCATGTACATAAGGAACAGTATCAATAATCACATCAAATTGCCCAGCGACAGCTTTCATTTCTGCTTCGTCTGTAGAAATTACGACATGATCGCAGCCTAGTGCTTTTGCATCATCAATTTTGTTGGTAGAACGAGAGAATAAAGTCACATCAGCACCCAAACCTTTTGCAAGTTTAATTGCCATGTGTCCCAATCCGCCCAAACCAACAACTGCAACTTTGCTTCCTTCTTTCACATTCCAATGACGCAATGGAGACCAAGTGGTAATGCCTGCACACAAAAGTGGCGCAACAGCTTTCAAATCCAAATTTTCAGGAATACGCAAAACGTGATGTTCATTTACCACGACTTTTTCTGAATAACCACCAAATGTGTAACCACCTAAGATTTTGTCAGGTGCGTTGTATGTTCCGGTAAATCCATTCAAGCAATATTGTTCCAAATCCTGCTCGCAACTGCTACAATGTTGACAAGAATCCACGATACAACCCACACCAGCCAAGTCACCGACTTTGAGTTTGGTTACATTTTTACCTACTTGTGTAACACGACCTACAATTTCATGACCTGGTACGACTGGGTAAACAGATCCACCCCAATCATTTCGCGCTGTGTGCAGATCAGAATGGCAAACACCACAATACAAAATATCAATTTCAATATCATCAGGTTGGATAATTCTTCGTTTGATATTGATCGGTTTCAAGTCTGCATCAACAGCTTGTGTACCGTATGCTTTTACTTCAAAAGTTTCCATACATTTTTGTTTTAGTAACAATTAACAAATTAATGACGTTTAGAGTTGCAAAATTCTCATTTATCTTTTGGAAAGCACTTATACAGATTACCTTTTTATTTACCAATATCACTTTTTAAAGTAAATAACAATATTGTAACAAATTTAATTGCAATAATATTTGTTACATTAAAAAATGTATTTACTTTTGCTTTATGAACAATACAAGATTTGCAACCGTAATTCACATATTGACCTTATTGGCTGACAATAAAGGTCAATGGTTAAATTCTGATTGGATTGCTTCGAGTATTAATATCAATTCAGTAATTGTGCGTAAAGAATTGGCTTTGTTACACACCAAAGGTTGGGTAGAAAGTCGCAAAGGAAAGGAAGGCGGAAGCACGCTTTGTATTGATAGTGAAGAATTGAATTTGGGTGATATTTATTTATTTGTCAAAAATTCCAATGTTTTGGGAAGGAAAAATACCAATACGAATCCCATGTGCAGTATTGGCAATAGCATTAATGATAAACTAGAAAATCTTTATTCTGAAACGGACGATTTGGTATTGGGTGTTTTGAAAAACAAAACGCTTGCTGATTTCGTACACGAGTTTCACTAATCATTTTTTTTAACCATAATTGTAACAACTTTTATTACAAAATACATTTTAAAATTATGAAAATTGCAATCGCTGCCGCAACAGGTCAATTGGGCCATTTAGTTGTAGCAAAATTAAAAGAAAGAACAAGTGCAGAAAATCTAGTTGCATTAGTACGTACACCTGAAAAAGCAAAGGATTTGGGTATTGATGCTTTAGCCTTCGACTATGCAAAACCGGAAACTCAAGTGGAAGCGTTGAAAGGTATCGACGCTTTGCTGCTAATCTCTAGTAACGAAATCGGACAAAGAGAAACTCAACATAAAAACGTAATCAATTCTGCTAAAAAAGCAGGTGTAAAATGGATCGTTTACACAAGTTTGTTACGTGCAGACACATCAACATTAAGTTTGGCGCCAGAGCACTTAGCAACAGAAATTGCGTTGAAAGAAAGTGGATTAGCCTATACTATTTTGCGTAATGGCTGGTACACTGAAAACTATACAAACTCAGTACCTAACGCTGTCAAAAATGGCGCATTTATCGGAAGTGTTGGTGATGGTAAAATTGCATCCGCCGCTAGAGAAGATTATGCAGAAGCTGCAGCAATTGTTTTGACTACAGAAGGAAACGAAGGAAAAACATTAGAATTGGCAGGCGACACGGCATATAGCTTAACCGAATTAGCTGCTGAAATCTCCAAACAAACAGGCAAAAACATTCCTTACAACAATCTTCCTGAAGAGAAATATGCAGAGATTTTGGAATCTGTTGGTTTGCCAGCAGGTCTTTCTAAAGCGATTGCTAGTTGGGATGTAAGTGCTTCTAAAGGTGATCTATTTGACGACGGAAAAGTACTTTCAGGTATTTTGGGACATCCAACTACGCCATTAGCGGATGTAGTGAAAAAAGTTTTGGGATAAAAATTTCCATGATATCGATAAAAAAGAGGATGCAAATTGCATCCTCTCACTATTTTCGGCAAATCAAGAATTAATCTTCTTGAATGCTGTGTTTAAGATCATGGTAGCTTTCCTTACTTTCTTGAATAAGTGTCAATACTTTTTCGCGAACATCATCACTAAGACCTTCAACCTGCTTGCCAAACACATCTTGTAGTTGATCTAATTCAGACAAAGATTTATTCTTAAATTTTTTCAATTTTTTCTTCCAATCTTCCGCAGAATCAGCAATTTTTTGGCGAGTCTCTTTTCCAGACTGAGGAGCCAATAACAATCCAACAACTGCTCCAGCTACTATACCTGAAATACTTCCGATCAAAATTTGTTTTGCACTCATAACTTTTGTTTTAAAGGTCATTTAATAGATTAAACAATGTGTATTTTCCATTTTCAGCTTGAATTCATATTCAAACATTATGTACTCTGCAATAACAATGCCATTTACACATCATAAATGTAACCAAAATTTCCACAAATAGTTTAAGATACAAATTCAAAATAAATGTGAAAACTTACAAATACCAATCTTTATAGCGTTTAAGCGCCTCTAAAAAGTAATAATCAGCATACACCAAAGGAACATCTATTTCAGATTTTAAAGGAAGAGCACCGGTGCTATGCATCAATAAAAAGCCGCCATTCGCGCCATACGATGAACGATAGGTCGCAGTAGATAAAGACTTTATCATCTGCACTGCATTATCCAGGTACTTTTTTCTTTCTTTTCCCGAAGTGTATTGACCTACTTCCAACAATGCCGATGACATTAATGCACCTGCAGAAGCATCACGAGGTACATTTGGAATTTTGGGATCGTTGAAATCCCAATACGGAATTTTATCGCTCGGCAAGTTTGGATTATCCAATATAAAAGAAGCTACATGTTTAGCTTGCTCTAAATATTCTTTCTTTTTGGTGAATCGATACATCATCGTATAGCCGTACAATGCCCAACCCTGTCCTCGCGCCCATGCCGAACTGTCCGAATATCCTTGCCAGGTTCTCTTTTGCAAAACTTTACCTGTTGAGCTATCATAATCAATCACATGGTAAGAACTATAATCAGGTCGAAAATGATTTTTCAATGTTGTATTGGCATGGTTTAATGCAATATCAGCATAACGACTGTTTCCTCCATTTTTGCTAACCCATTCAAGCAGTTCCAGATTCATCATATTGTCAATAATGACTGGACAATTGAAATTTTTGTTTTTGTTCCAAGATTGAATAGCAGGAATGCCAGGACGATATCTAGTAGATAAAGAATGAGCAGATTGGAAAAGAACATTTTTATAAGAGGTATCCTTCGTAAGGCGGTAAGCGTTGCCGAAGCTACAAAACATCATAAATCCAAGATCATGGTTGCCTGTATAGTATTCATTTGGCTTGATAACATCTAAGGCTCTTTCAGCCTCTTTACGTATGTCAGAGTCTCCCGTTTCTTCGAAAATATACCATAAAGAACCAGGGTAAAATCCCGTACACCACCACGTTCTTTCATATCCGACAACTTTATTAGTTGCACTATTAAAAGTCTGAGGCATCTCGTCAGAACCATCAACATTACTTATCAAAACATGATATTGACTATCTGCAAAATTAAATTGCTCTTGGATGAAAGCTTTAGTTAGCTTGTCTTGACTCTTAAGATGATTTACTACTGCAAAAGAGAAGCACAAAAGAACTACTGATTTTAATTTTGTATTGACCATGATATTGTATTTTGACTAGTTCAGTTTCCGTAAAATGAAAAAACGTCTAATACGTTTCCACTTTGAAAACATAAACCGGAATTTCTGTTTTGATACTAGGGATCTTTAACTGTAAGCCTTCCTTATTTTGAACAAAAGAAACTTTTTTCTTTTTTCCCAACAAATAGACGGATTTGATATTGGGAATTTTCTGGGATGTAAAGTTCTTTATATTCACCTCTTTTGAGGAAGGGTTGGACACAATCGCGTATACAAACTTACCTTTTTTAGTAAAATAAATAGCAGGATTTATTTCCTTGGAAGTGGCGTCATTAACAGCATCCAAAGCATCTTTTTCGGCTGCGGTAAGAACCTTTTTTTGCTCTTTTTGAGGCGAATCGATTTCTTCCGATACCAACCAAGGCGTCGTTCCGTAAATGGCATCTCCATTAACCTTGAGCCATTCCCCTACAGAATCAACACGATTTATCGCTTCTGGAGCGAATGAGCCATCCCCTCTCGGACTGAGATTCAGTAAATAATTACCTCCTTTGCTAACTATAGTTGCTAGCTGTCTTATTAATACATTCGTAGATTTCCATGCGGAATCGTGTCTATTGTAAGCCCAGTTGGCACTTATAGTTACACATGCTTCCCAAGGATTTGGCAAAATATTTTTAACAATTGACTGTTCGTAGACTGCGTAATCTCCTAGTCCATTACCTACGCGATTGTTAACGATACAGGTCGGTTGATATTTGTGTATAGTATCCATCAATTCCTGACTAGCCCATTTTGGGATTAATTCTGGAGTGTCAAACCACAATATATCCACTTGACCATATTGATTAAGCAGTTCTTTTACCTGCGGCATAACTTTTCTTGCAAAATATTTATTGATATCTTTTGCATCTTCATCGGGAAAATCCCAAGTATTGCTTCTTCCACCTTTCGTAGGCCAATTGGTCTTTGCATCCGGATC
>QFOI01000195.1 GCA_003241175.1 Pseudopedobacter saltans | reverse complement strand
GAATAAATAAAGATTTTTTTATTTGTTTGATTGGCAAATTAAGAACTTTCCTAATATATCCAATTTTTTTTTAAAAATTTAGCCACGGTAGCCGCAGTGAATAGATCATGATATTTGTTAGAACACTCATTGCTTTTTAACTAAGCCATAAAATAAATGTAGAAAACACTCCATCTTAATGGTTTAATTTACAATTATCTAATACTTTAGCAACCGCAATATAGAATTTTAATTAAAAACTTAATCAATTATTAAAAATTTTTTAAACAAATTGACAAAAAATTAATATGATTTCTTTCAAGAGATTTATATTATAAATTTTATCAATATTGTATTTAAGTACATATTAATTAGTTTACTGACACATATTATGGTTTGTTTACATAACTATAATATGGATTTCCTAACTCTTATTAGTTTTTCGAGAAGAGGAGCCAGATAATCTAACTTTAACATGTTGGCGCCATCACTTAGCGCAACGGCTGGATTAGGATGCGTTTCTATGAACAATCCATCAGCACCAGTAGCTACAGCAGCCTTTGCAATGGTTTCGATTAATTGCGGATTACCACCTGTTACCCCAGATGTCTGATTGGGCTGTTGCAAACTATGTGTACAGTCCATAATAACTGGAACTTCTATTTCCTGCATTATCGGAATGTTGCGATAATCTACGACAAGATCTTGATAACCAAATGTGGTGCCTCTTTCCGTTAACATCGATTTAGAATTGCCGGCTCTTTGTATTTTTTCAACGGCGAACTTCATTGCGGCACCGCTCACGAATTGCCCTTTCTTAACATTTACCACTTTCCCTGTTTCCGCAGCAGCCACCAAAAGGTCTGTTTGCCTGCATAGAAAAGCCGGAATCTGCAATATATCCAAATACTTAGCCGCTAAAGCCGCCTCTTCATGTGCATGAATATCTGATGTAGTAGGCAATCCTAACCGCTCTCCTACCCTTTGTACCATTTCCAAGGCCTTTTCATCTCCAATACCAGTGAAAGAACTAAGGCTCGTCCTATTGGCTTTACGATAACTAGCTTTGAAAACATAAGGTATGCCTAGGTTTTTACAAATGTTAGAAACTTTATCAGCCACTTCATTGATCAACTCCTCACTTTCCACGACACATGGTCCTGCAATCAAGAAGAAACTGTTCTCATCATAGGATTGTTTCGCAAACAATTCCTTCAAATACGATGGTATCATATCAACCTTTATTTTTTAATCTTTGCAATATACTTCCCAATAACAGGAAATGCAATCAATTCTTTTCTTTCTGCAAAAACAACCAACAGTAAAAATACACCCATCAATATTGTTCCCGTAACAAAATGAACAACTACATTGGAGATGATGGCCATTATTCCTTTTTGGACAAAGAACAATAATAACATCACAACGAGATACGACAATATCTTTTTTACATTGTAAGGTATTGGATAATATTTGTGCCCCCAGAAATAGGAAATAACCATCATTGAGCCATAGCAGATACAAGTTGCCCAAGCACTGGCATACATTCCAAACTTAGGGATAAAAAGATAATTGATTATAATGGTAATAATAGCACCAATCAAGGTTATATACATTCCTGCGCGCATCTTATTAGACAACTTATACCATACAGACTGGTTGTAATAAATACCCAAAAATACATTAGCCAGTAGTAAAATGGGGACCACGCCAAGCCCAGATCGATAAGAAGGACCCACTATAATCTTCCAAAAATCAATGTATAGAACAGTTGTCAAAAATGCTAAACAAACAACGATCACAAACCATTTCATGATCCTTGCATACAATTTAGGAGCATCTTTATCCCCAGCCTGATTAAAGAAGAAAGGCTCTGCTGCCATTCTAAATGCCTGAATAAATAGTGTAATTACAATAGCCAATTTGTAATTCGCAGAATAAAAACTTTGAACCGTTTTTGCAACGTCCATTGGGCCCGGCACCCACTTGAGTAACATAAACCTATCCATCGTTTCATTAATCATCCCCCCAAGTCCTGTTATAATCATCGGACTACTATATGCAAACAATTCTTTCCACAGTGGAATATTAATCTTAATCTTGATGTCTCCCCATTGAGGATAAAGCAACACGAACGTAAACAAACTTTTTGCAAGATTCGCCAACAATATCAATGTAACGATAGAATGAGAATTATAGAATTGACTCAACGAAGCATCTGGATGTTCTTGCGCATATGTAGAGCAAAAACTGACAAAGAATACCGTCAAGATTACATTAACAAACACACCAGAAAGATTGACAAAAGCATATCGCCTAGGCTTGTTTTCCTGCCTGAGTCTAGCTAGAGGGATTGCACAAAGGGCATCAAATGCAATAACCAATACGCTAATGGTAATATTCTCTGGATGAGCAGCCTGCTCAACCAAACGGCTCAAGGGATAACGTAAAAAAATAAAAATAAGCGATAGACCAATCGTACTAAAAACAATTGATCCGAATGCTGTTCTTAACAGCGTTTGTTTATTCGTTTCTGGTTTATTAGAAAAACGAAAATACGCCGTTTCAAAACCGTAGGTAAATACAATATTAAGCAAACTGATACAAGCATATAGCAAACTCATATCACCATAATCAACGATTCCTCTCGGAGTATGTAACATTCTGGTAAGAAATGGAGTAAGCAAGTAATTAATCAATTTCGAAATGATGTTACTTGCGCCATACCAAACCGTCTGACTAGCTAACTGTTTTATTTTACTCAATGGAAATATTGATTTGCGGACAAAAATAATGAAATAGCAGCAATGCGTTTGATTCTACCATTTGCGTCTATTGGCTTTTAATTCTGATTGTCTTTTTTTGTTGTCCAAACGTTTTTCTTTGGATGCCTTTGACGGTTTGGTTGCAATCCTCGGTTTCGCAACATGCAAACCTTTTTGAATAAGATTGCGTAGATTTTCGGCAGCGATCCATTTGTTTTCCAGTTGCGTGCGAGCTTGTTGAGAACGCGTAATGAGTATGCCTGCTTCTGTTAAATAGCCAGGAATATTTTTCCAAATACGCATTTTTTCAACGACATTGAAAGTAGAAGATGCATTCAAATCCCATCGTGCTTCCACGGCAGTTTCCACTTTGTTGACATTTTGTCCTCCTTTTCCACCACTACGAAAAGTTTTGTAAACGATCTCCTTATCTATATTTTTATCCCATTCCATTACCCAAAAATAAAAGAAGCTTTATTTTTACCAAAAAGCATTCTTACAAAAAATGAGAATATTAATACAAAAAGTAACCAAAGCCAGTGTTTCAATAGAGGGTGATATATTTAGTCATATTGGCAATGGCCTATTGGTATTCGTGGGTATTGAAGACACAGACACAGAGGAAGATTCTGCTTGGCTCTCCAGCAAGATCGTCAATATAAGATTGTTCGACGACGAAAACGGTGTTATGAACAAAAGTGTATTGGATGTCAATGGTGAAATTTTGCTTGTAAGCCAGTTCACACTTCAAGCTTCAACCAAAAAAGGAAACAGGCCGTCTTATCTGAAAGCAAGCAAACCGGATTTTGCAGTTCCTCTTTATGAAAAAATGATTGCTCAACTTTCTTCTCTTTTGGGCAAACAAATTGCAACTGGAAAGTTTGGTGCTGACATGAAAATAGAATTGATCAACAACGGTCCAACAACCATTTGGATAGACTCTAAAAACAAAGAATAACAACATGACAATAGAAAAAGCACAAAGCGACATTAACCATTGGATCACAACCGTTGGCGTCAGGTATTTCAACGAATTGACCAATCTTGGCATACTAATGGAAGAAGTAGGAGAGTTAAGCCGTATAATGGTACGCAAATACGGAGAGCAATCCTTTAAAGAAAGTGACAAAAACAAGGATTTAGGCGATGAGATGGCGGATGTCCTTTGGGTTTTACTTTGTCTGGCCAATCAGACTGGTGTAAATATGACGGAAGCATTGCAAAGAAATTTTGAAAAAAAGAACATTCGCGACGCGACGCGACACCTTAACAACGAAAAGTTGCAATAACACATGAAAAAAGTAAAGTTTTTCTTCGGCACATTTTGGGCAGCTATCAATGATTTTATTGATCTAAAAGTGCCCAAAATGTCCGCCGCATTGTCGTATTATACCATTTTTGCGATGGCACCTATGTTGATCATCATCATCAAGGTATCGTCTTTTTTTGCCATAGGAAAACCTCAAGACACTATTTTTCATGAGATAAGTGAGTTTGTCGGTCCAGATGTGGCCAAACAGATACAATCCATGATCGAAAACGCTGCCATTTCGCCAAGTGCAAGCATTGCTTATATTGTTAGCATTTGTGCTTTGGTATTTTCGGCGACTGGAGTTTTTGCAGAAATTCAAGATTCCATTAACGTGATTTGGCAACTTAAGCCCAAACCCAAAAAAGGTTGGCTAAAATTAATCCTTAATCGTCTACTAGGATTTTCCGTATTGATCAGTTTGGGTTTCATTTTATTGGTTTCCTTGGTGGTCAGCTCTGTATTGGATGCTCTGGCGGCCAGGATTATTGCGTTGTTTCCAGATTTGAATATTATTGTGGTATTTGCCATCAATTATGGACTATCTTTCATTGTAACACTTTTACTGTTTTCCATAATTTTTAAATTTCTCCCAGATGCCAAGATTAAACTACGAGATGTTTTTAGTGGTGCATTTGCGACAACAGTATTGTTTATATTGGGAAAATTTGCTATCGGCTATTACCTACAGCACAATAAGGTGGCGACCATGTATGGCGCTGCGGGCTCCGTCATCATTCTGCTTTCTTGGGTATATTATTCTGCTATGATTTTGTATTTCGGTGCAACATTTACCAAAGTGAATGCCATGCGTCAAGACAGGAAAATACAACCCAACGACTATGCCGTATGGGTCGAACAAGTCGAAATTAAAAATAAAGAGCCAAACGATTAACTGTGTTTCTTTAAATTTGCGCCCAAATCAATACGAATGACCATCCGAAATTGTTCAATATGGATGATAGCCTTGGCTATCTCTATTTCCCTTTTTTCCTGTCACCCTAACAATATCGAAAATGAAGACGACAATTGGGGCAAGTTTTTTACTGAAAACCATGTAAAGGGAACTTTTGCACTTTACGATAATGGGCATGGCACATTTTCCATTTCCAATCTTTCCTGGTACAAAGATTCAGCTTTTTTGCCGGCATCTACATTCAAAATCGTGAATTCACTAATCGGTATAGAAACAGGTATTATCAACAACGAAAACATGATCATCAAATGGGATGGTATAAAACGTCGTCCAGAATGGGACAAAGACTTGACTATGAAAGAAGCGTTTGCTGTTTCAGCAGTCCCATACTACCAAGAGGTTGCGCGTAGAATTGGTCAAGATACGATGCAACATTGGTTGGACACTTTGCATTACGGAACGACGAAAATCACAGGCAAAATAGATTCTTTTTGGTTGGATAACTCATTGAAAATAACACCGGATGAACAGCTTGGACTTGCTATGGCGCTTTATTTTGACAAACTGCCTTTCCAGAAGAGAACTATGAACATCGTAAAATCGGTTATGTTAAGAGAAAGCAATACGGCATACAATCTTTCCTACAAAACTGGATTGGGATATGCACCCAACGGAAATGCAATTGGTTGGGTATTGGGCTGGATTGAGGAAAACAAACATCCATATTTCTTCGTTTTGAATATTGAAGGAGATCACAACATGGATCCGGACATCAGAATCAAAATGCTAAAGAAAATTCTTAACACTAAATCCTTGTTAGGCGGAAAACAATAGGAAAAAAGTTTAAATTAAATACTTCTTAACGGTCTATTTCATTTCTTTGTACGGAATTTGCTAATTATTGACGAATGTTATCTTTTGAAAATACAAATTATTTGTGGGGTTTACTTTTGCTGATACCTGTTTTCCTGTTATTCTCTTATGTCATTAAGCGCAAAAAGAAAATTTTGGAAAAAATAGGAAACAATGCATTGGCGAAAACACTTATCAGCAATTATTCCTCAAAGAAGTTTCGATTGAAATTTGTATTGTTTGCAATAATTGTATTGTTGGGAATATTTGCGTTTGTCAATATTCAAAAGCCCAATACAAGTGATGATGCAGGAAACAAAAACGGTATAGATGTAATGGTGGCGTTGGACGTTAGCAAGAGTATGCTAAGTTCCGACATTAAACCGACTCGTCTTGCAAAAGCCAAACAAGTCATCAATCAGTTAATCGATCAATTGGGCAACAATCGTTTGGGAATAGTGGTATTTGCAGGACAAGCCATTACCCAAATGCCTTTGACGGATGATATTGGTGCAGCAAGGATGTATGTATCTACGATTGATCCCGACATGATGCCAGTGCAGGGCACTGAGATTGGTGCTGCATTACTAGCTTGTAACCGTGCATTTCATACTGGCGAAAAAAAATACAAAGCCGTCATATTGATCTCGGATGGTGAAGACCATGATCCAAAAACGGATGCGGCTCTAAAAGAATTGAAAAACAATGGAGTTGTCGTTCACACCATTGGAGTTGGTACTGTTGACGGTTCGCAGATTGTAGACCCAACAACCAATGAACCTAAAAAAGATGCCAACGGAAATATTGTGATATCCAAACTTAATGAAGATGAATTGAAAAAAATTGCATCTCAGACGGGCGGACAATTTGCCTTATTGGACAATGCCATGAACGCCCCGCAAAAAATAGTAACAGCTATCAACAATACAGACAAAAAGATGATTAGAACAGGGAGAATGCCTGGAGAAAAGAATTTCACTTCTTATTTCCCGCTATTTATCATTGGCATGATTCTCTTACTGGTTATAGAATTGTTCATTTCAGAAAGAAAAAGGAGTTTGGTTTGAAAGTAGTAATTTTTATTGTCACTTTATTTTGTAC
>QFOI01000194.1 GCA_003241175.1 Pseudopedobacter saltans | reverse complement strand
GGCAAACAATAATAATGTTTTTATATAACTATTTGATTTGTAATTAGTTAAGTTTATAGCTGCTAAATCGCATGACAACTCTCTATCCTCATGTATGGCTTTGCCGATTTGCAGGAAGAAAGGATTAAAATACATTATCTTCTCCATCACGATTTGGGATAGTAAGAAGAGGTAATCATAACGCTTTATATGCCATATTTCGTGTAACAAAACGGCTTCCATTTGGCTGCAGTCCAGATGATTAATGAAGGACAGGGGTAAAACAATTACTGGTTTGATAAATCCAGTTGTAAATGGGGAAGTCGCAACTTCATTGATGACAACTTGAATTGATCTCTTAATGTTGAGGTTGCTTTTCCAGTTAGAAATTACCGTTGTTAACTCAAATGGAATTTCAAAACTGCTGTTGCTTTGTTTAATTCTTTGGTCTTTATAGTATTTATTTAGAAAAAATATAAGGTTTAGGAATAGGAGAATAATATAAGCTATTGATATATAACTATTTGATAATAAATTAGATATGTTTGAATTTTGAAATGAACTATTTTGAAAATTTGTATTTGGAGTCAGTACATTTATAAAGAACAATATGCAAAGCCCTATTTGAAAACTTATTCCAAGCCAATAGGTTTGGGCTGGTGAACTATGCTTTGATTTTCTGAAAAAAGACAAAACGATGTAGCCTATGGCTGATTGCCATAAGCTGTCTAATAAGGCGTGTCCAATATTTTGAGTCCAATACATATTGTAGTCTATTCAGATTTTTTTAATTTGTCGAGCATTTCTTGTATCTGTTCGATCTCGTCATTACTCGGCTTTTCGTTACCAAGTGCTTGCAGAACCATTTGCGAGGTCGAGCCTGAGAACAATGTATGAATCATTTTACCAAGTATTTGCCGTTGGGTTCTCTCTTTGGATACATTTGGCATGTAAGTATGTGTTTTTTGGGAGTTATCTCTTGTAACTAATTGTTTTTCATGCATTATTTGCATTAGTTTCAATGTTGTTGTGTAGGCACATTCTTTGGTTTGCGAAATCTCTTCGTACACTTCCCTTACAGTTGCAGCTTTTCTTTTCCACAAGATCTGCAAGATTTCCAATTCGCCTTCCGAAGGTTTTTGTCTCTCTAAATCTTTTGCCATATCCAATACATTTTCTTATTTACGAATCAATTCGTAACAAATATACGAAACAATAAAAGCCTGTTTGCAGGGTTGATTTATGTTTTTAATCAAATTTAACGGTTATATGAAACAATCGAATTACCTTAGGTTATATCTTTCCTGTTATGCAAACAAATATTGGAGTTGGGTTGATTGGTTTTGGTATGGCTGGGCAATTGTTTCATGCGCCTTTCATACGTAATGTGAACGGTTTTTCATTGAGAAAAATCCGTACGGCCAATCCTGAACATATACAAAAAGCAAAACACGAATATCCGGAATCTGAAGTAGTTTCTACTAGCGAATCTATATTCGAAGATGTTGATATTCAATTAGTAGTGATTGCTAGTGCTAATACTTCCCATTTTGAATTGGCCAAAAAAGCACTCGAAGCAGGCAAGAATGTCGTCGTTGATAAACCTTTTACCATTACGACAAGTGAGGCTGACGAGTTGATCATTTTGGCTAAAGAGAAAGAACTTCTGTTGAGTGTTTATCAAAACCGCCGATGGAGCAGTGACTTCAAAACATTGCAGTCTGTAGTCGAAAAGGGTTTGGTAGGCCATATCGTAGAACTGGAAATGCACTATGATCGTTTCCGTAACCAATTGAAAAGTAATGCGTGGCGAGAAAAAAATCTGCCTGGATCCGGAATATTATATGACCTGGGAGCGCATTTGATTGACGAGGCATTAGTGTTATTTGGTCGTCCAAAATACATCTGGGCGGATCTAGCTATTCAACGTAAAGACGCACAAACGATTGATTATTTTAATATTATACTAAAATATTCCTCTGGTTTACGTGTCAAACTAGGAGCGGGCATGCTAAAGGCTCAGCCAAGACCACATTATATTTTAAATGGTGACATAGGAAGCTATGTCAAATCCAGTATGGACATACAAGAGGAACATCTCAAGGCAGGTAAACGTCCAACCGATACATTGGACTGGGGGCAAGAATTTGCTTCCATGTACGGTAAGCTGGTTCGATATGAGAACGATGAAATGAATGAAACTGCATTTCCTTCTATAGCAGGTGATTATACTGGTTTTTATCAAAACATTTATGATACATTGCAGCAGAAAGCCGCTTTAAAGGTTCAGCCGGAAGAAGCCAGAAATGTTATTCGAATCATTGAAATGGCTATTGAAAGTAGCCAAGAAAGAAAAGAAGTAGAAATAAAATATTCGTCACATAATATAAAATACTGATTTACATATAAATGGAGCGTAGAAATTTTTTGAAAAAATCCTTGTTGGCTTCCGGTAGTGTGATAGCCGCACAGTCTGTTTTTGGGCGCGCAATGGCAGGTTCTGACTTTCCAATCGTGAGAATACCAGAGGCCCAAAGAAGATTTAAGAGCCCTGCTGTGGAGAAACTGATCAACGAGATCAAGACTAATATTGGTAACAAAGAATTAGCTTGGATATTCGAAAACTGTTTTCCCAATACATTGGACACAACAGTTGAACATTATACTGTTTCCGGAAAGTCAGAAACGTACGTGATAACCGGCGATATCGATGCGATGTGGTTACGTGACAGTTCAGCACAGGTCTGGCCTTATATTCCTTTATGCAAAACGGACAAGGAATTGGCTAAAATGATAGAAGGCGTCATCAATAAGCAAGTCAAATGTATTTTGTTAGACCCTTATGCCAATGCGTTTTACAAAGACGGAAAACAAGTAAGCGAATGGGCTTCTGACCTTACCGATATGAAACCCGGTGTACATGAGCGCAAATGGGAAATCGACAGTCTCTGCTACAGCATTAGACTGGCTCACGGTTACTGGAAAGAGACGGGTTCGACCGCTATTTTCAGTGCGGATTGGGATAAGGCGATGGAGTTGATTATCCAAACTTTCAAGGAGCAGCAACGTATATTGGATGATGGTCCTTACCATTTCCAACGTAAAACAGAAAAAGCTACGGATACACTTCCGATGAGTGGTTATGGTTACCCTACCAATCCAAACGGATTGATTTGCTCCATGTTCAGGCCAAGTGATGATGCGACTGTCTTTCCTTATCTGATTCCATCTAATATATTTGCTATCATATCATTGCAAAACTTAGCGGAAATTTGGGAAAGTAGAGGAAAAGCTCCAGAACTGGCTCGTTCTGCTCGCGAATTAGCTAGAACAGTCTGGCAAGCGGTTCAATCTTATGGTACAACCTTTCATCCGAAATATGGCAAGATATACGCTTTTGAAGCGAATGGTTACGGCAGTTTTAATCTGATGGACGATGGTAATATTCCTTCCCTTTTAAGTTTGCCTTATTTGACCCATAGTGGGAATACGGATGATGTCATCTACCAAAATACACGCAAATATGTTCTTTCAACGGATAATCCTTTTTTCTATAAAGGATCGGCTGCTGAAGGTATTGGAAGTCCCCACACTGGAAAAGATCAGATTTGGCATTTGGGTATCATTATGCGTGCCTTGACCAGTAACAATAAAGAAGAAATTGCTAAATGTCTAAAAATGATTCAGACGACCCATGCCGGAACGGGATTTATGCATGAATCTTTTGATAAGGATATTCCCATGAATTTTTCACGTAAATGGTTTGCTTGGGCCAATACGCTCTGCGGTGAACTAATTTGGAAAGTCTATCGGGAAAACAAAACGCTTTTGGATTAATTTTTCAAAATCCCTGCTTATCTTGTAGCAGGGATTTTTTTTGGAAAGTTTCCAACCATTTGAAACCAAACAACATCTAACTCATTATGATAAACCTCACCTAAATCCTCTCCTTGAAGGAGAGGACTTGCCCTAAAGCTCTTCTCCTACAGGAGAAGGTTGGGATGAGGTCTCAAACTATAAACGCTTTATGAAAAAACGAAACATATTCTCACTTTTTACGGCCTTATTATTTCTTCCTTTTTTGGGGAAAAGCCAGACGAATACCGAAAAGGAATGGAAAATAATCGATTCTCTTATTGGGAAAGCCAATCAACCTAAGACGGCATTGGTTCGTGTCAATAAATTGTATCAGGAATCGCATGCTAAAAATAATGTAGAGCAATCCATTAAGGCGCTTGCTTACAAATACACATTGGACAAACGTGTAACGGATAAGGATGAATCTGAAAATACACTCGTCATCGATCAAGCTTTAGTCAAACCGATTAACGCATTGGAAAGAAGCTTGTTATGGTTCATGAAAGCGGGAGCTTATGTTAATTATTATAACCGTTTCCAATACAAAATCCAAAGCCGAAACGATACCTTGGCACACAAGGATTCGGATTGGGCGACTTGGACGTTAAAGGATTTTCAATGGAAAATCTATCGTGCTTATCAGAATGCTTTGGATGACAGTGTCGCGTTGCAGCAAGCGACCATAAAGCAATATCCGTCTATCGTCCAATTCGGAAATGTAAACGAACTACGTCCAACTTTGTACGACCTAGTTGTCAATAGTGCCATCGATTTTTATCAAGGGCCGCCTAGATTCAGTTGGGAAAGAGGAAGCAATTCCTTTGAACTTAAAAGTGATTCAGTTCTAAGACCGCTGCCGGTTTTTTTGCAGTATAATCCACAAACATCTGATTCTGTTTCCGTTATGGGAAACATTATATCCTTATATCAAAGGTTGTTTCGTTTTCATTTGAAACAAGATGCAAAAGATGCATTGATTGATGCAGACAACAGAAGGATCGATTGGGTTTACAAAAATCTCTATGATTACACATTGGTAGACAAAGATTCTACATACCTAGATGCTGCAAGATATTTGATACAAACCTATCCCAACAATCCGCAGACCTTGCAATCCGTTTACATGGTTGCCAATTATTACAACCTTTTGGCAAACAAATACAATATGAAAAAAGAAGATTCCATCTACCAAAACAAACGTATCACTGCTCTTTCCTATATTGACAAATATCTTCCCAAAGACACGTTGCCTACTTATGGTTGGTACAATCTCGCCATTTTGAAAGAAAGTATAACCAAGCCTAAAGTAGTAGAGATTACAATGGAAAAAGTCAATATGTCAAATGAACCAATCTTGGCTTTGTTGAAATTTTATCATTTACCAAAAGCGTATTTGAAAATTGTATCTCTTCAAACTGCCCAGCCTTCTCCTGGTTTTACTTTGGGAGATTCTCTCATTCTGCATAATAAAGTAATGCAACAATCTGCAATAAACTTTCCGAAAAGTACACATTATCAGAGCTATACGACAGAAATAAAAATAGATCCATTGCCAGTTGGACAATATCTAATGTGTCTTTCTTCTGACGAAAAGAGCAAAGAAAGCCGAGTGTATATTGGTTTTCAGGTTTCAGATCTGGCTTATTTTACCAATAACGGCGATTATTTTGTTGTTAATAGAAAAACAGGTAAACCAATAGAAGGTGTTAAATATGAACTTGACAAAAAAACTACTACCGACCCAATTGATTTTAAAAGATCCAAATTGGTTTCCGATAAAGACGGACATATTGTCGTTCGCGCATTGAAAAAGAGTATTTCGAATTATTCCAGCAATGCATATATTTTCAAGGGAAAAGATACCCTCACTTTAAGAGATTATTCGACCATTCCAACAGTAACAGAGACGAATAAGGTGGAAAATGTGAAGAAAATGGATTCGGAAGAATTGGAAGAAGAGCGTGAAGACAATATGAAAATGTTGTACTTCACGGACAGAAACATTTATCGACCCGGACAAAATATTCATTTTAAATCAGTTGTGTACACAAAGGATGATGAAGATTCTGCTTATCATATCTATAATAGAAAAGATTCGATTACTTTTTATTTGAATGATGTCAATAACAAAAAAGTGGATTCTTTACGGTTAAAGACGGATGATTTTGGTTCGGTGAGCGGTGTTTTCTGTATTCCAAGCAATGTATTGACAGGACGTTTCTCAATAGATAATAAAGATAATAGTGATGACCTTTCCATACAAGTCGAAGAATACAAACGACCCACTTTCTTTGTGGAAATAGATTCTGTAAAGGGAACTTATCGGTTAAATGACTCTATGCCGATTACGGGAACGGCAAAAGCGTACAATGGTTCCAAAGTCAGCAACGCATCTGTCAAGTTACATATTCAACGAACAGCCAGATTTCCATATTATTGGTTAAGGAATAGCTATTACTACTCTAATAAAAAATTATTGGATACGGTTATACGAACAGATGCGCAGGGACGATTCAAAATTGTATTTAAAGTTACTCCGGATGAAAGTGTTGATAGTGCTAGTTTGCCTGTTTTCCAATATGCTATTCACGCTGATGTCACGGACAACAATGGAGAAACAAGGAGCAAGCAGAGTTTGGTTGCTGTTGGATACAATTCCGTAGATGTACAATGGAATATTGGAGAGAAGGCTAAATTGCTGTCTATCAATGATGTAAGAGCCTTTGTGAAAAATACAAACGGCATATCTGTTGCGTGTTCTGTTAAGGTCAAAATACAACCCATACAACAACCAAAAAATCTTCTTCGTCAAAAGTATTGGAGTCAGCCTGATGTTCAGATTATGGATAGTCTGACATACAAACAATACTTCCCGCATGATATTTACAAAAATGAAACCGACATAAAAAATTGGACAAAAGAAAGCCCCATATTGGAAACGACCGTTGCTTCTGATTCCTTACTAAATTATAAAGGCAAACTGCCAGCGGGTTGGTATTATCTGGAAGCCAATATCACTTCACCGGAAGGAAAACCGCTGAAAGATATCCGTTATGTACAAATATTACCAGAGGGGGGTATGCCATTGACAGATAATTATTTAGATGGTTTTAATG
>QFOI01000193.1 GCA_003241175.1 Pseudopedobacter saltans | reverse complement strand
GTCGACAAAAAAAGTTGGGCAAACAACACAATTTATATTGGAATATACTTAGTGGCGAGGCATTGTCATTCGTTATTTCCGAAAGATGATTCTCCGTCATCCCGGACTATGAAAGTCATATGGCATTTTGACAAGAATTATATGGTTAAAAAATAAAAAATATTTAGCGGTTATTGATTCCTCTTCTTATTTAGAAATGGTTGAAGGCGGACCTTGGTAGGAAAATTGCATACCACCAAAGTCCACTACTATTTTTTGCAAAACAATACCCGGATCTCCACAGATGATCTTTATCGTATGTTTTCCTGGTTTGTCGATATATAAAGTTGATTTATTGATCGCCGTGTTTCTCAAAACATTTTCGGACCATGTTTGTGAATATTCTGGAGCTGAAGAAGAAGGAAAAGCAATGGCTCCATTGTCAATACTCACACCATAGACAGTTTGGGAATTGGAAGACTCATGAAATCCAAAATCTCTATCTGAACTCAAAGGAAATGTAGGAAGGACATACGTGTAAACATTAACAACCCCTCTATTAAAAGTATAGAAATCATATGCAAGGTTGGGCGCTTTCTCACTTTTGGGATTCTGAGGGTTGGCTACTGGATTTCCAAACATGACGGATTTGTTTTTATAGCCCAATTCGTTTATAGTTTGTATTTTTATATCAGTGGATTCTACTTTTCTTTGATAATTAATGGCAGGGATAGACACTACACCATCATATTCTATCGGGATATTTGTTAATGTATCTGGTTTTGCTCCTGGGTCGTAGGCCGAAATGAAAATCAATTTTTTCTCCTTTCCGTCACTTAGCTCAACTACGCCGCTGGCTTTGGATTCACTGGTAATTTTAGACCAATCAATGGACACGTAGATACTGTCTTGTTTTGCTAACGTTCCGCCTTTGGCAGAAAGGACGATCCAAGGTTCTTTAGCATTGGCTGTCCAGTTAATATTGTGTTTTCCAGTATTGTAAATTTCAAAACCTTTTTTATTGTCCATCCATTTATTAAACAATGGTAAGCTGTTACTAGAAATAGTTGAGATACTGGTGTGGATACCTAACTTACCAGTTTCCGGGATTACAATAGAGTCTAACTTTGGTATTTCAAAATAGGAGGCTGTAACACCTTGTACGAGAGACATCATCTTATCCCACTTGCCATTTAGTAGTGTGTTATAAGTATTCGTAAGTTTTTTCAAACTATCATAAAGACTATCTACTTTTTGTTTGAGTTCGTTTGATGTATTCCTTTTTTCGTTAACATATTGTCTTTGCAATTGTGCGGTTAACCAAATTTTATTCATCAAACTTGCTCCTTTAATGGGGTAGTCTACTAACTGAAAAAAAGAAGCTTTATATTCCTCTGGTAATTTTTTCAATATGTCATCCGCTTGATTCTCAATTTGATCATAAGTGTCAATTCTATCTTGGGCTTCATTGTAATTGTCAAAAGAGAATTCTGTTTCTGTTGGTCTTTCTCGTTGGTTTTTGGAAGAGTTCCATTCATAGCCCCATCCCATAAACTCTGGCTTCCGAGCAAAGGCTAAACTGTTGTAATGGGTAGTGATATCATTTAATTGCGCTTCGTATTGCTTGCCATAAATACTCGCCAACCAACTCGCCTGAAAATATGGTGTGTTGTCAAAATTAAAACTATCAATATGGTATGCCATTCCCAGAAACTGAGTTATGGGGGATTCACAGGATTTTATATCACCGGCATTCAACAACCATACTCGGTCAGCCCCTGTCTTGTAGGCTTTGCTTAATTCCTCATACATTAAGTTAGGGGGGGTAGATCCCAACCAAAGATAATCGTGCGGAGAACCGAGATAAGAAGCATGGTAATATACACCCGAATGTCCCGAGCGCTTCTGTTCTTCCTTATTGCTGAGTTGTTTTAGATAACCATAATTGTCGTCGGGCCAAACTATAGTAACATCATCCGGAACTTTTAGTCCTGCGTTGTATATTGTTAGTACTTCTTTGTAGGGGACAAATATCTGTGGAATTTTTTCTATTGGTTGATTGATATGGGCTTTAAGAATTGCTCTTTGATCCATCAAGGCTTCATGGACTAACTTTACCCTATCTGCTAAAGCGTAATTGCCCTTCATTGCTTGATCATGCAAACCTCGTAAAGCTAGTGTATAAACGTTTTCGTAAGGAGCATTTTCTTTGACTCGTTGATCTAATACTTTTAGTATTCCATTCTTGTTGGTCATGTAATTCCATTCTCCCATTGTTTTTTTATCCCACTCACTTGCATTGTTGAACAACAAAGGCTCCGGATGTGTCGACCCCATGACTATACCAAAAGAATCCGCAACGAGTTTGTTCTCGGGATATTTGTTGAATGCACTAGATGCTTCATGCATAGCAGGACAAAGGTAGTTTGCCTTTAAGCGTAATAGCAATTCAAATACCTTTGCATAAGTCTTGGGACCAATATTTTGCAGTGATTTATCATAAGTATTCTTGGCCCAAGGACGAATACCCCAATCTTCATCGTTGATGAACAATCCCCTAAATTTTACAGATGGACTTTGTGATATATAGTCTTGTGTACTTATAAACAGTTTTTTTCTTTTGGGTACAGGAACGTCTGCCCACCAATACCAGGGAGATACTCCTATCTTTTCTGATATGGAAAAAAGTCCATATGCTACGGCTCTTCTATCACTTCCAACAACAACTATTGCCTTTTTTACAGATGGGAAAGGATTTTTTATAAAAAAAATACCATACTTTTCCCACTGACCTTCGATAGAATGAAGGTTTATTTTTTTTCTGTCAACCAGCTGTTTTATCCATTTGTTCTCGGTTGTTCCTGCGACGATTAGGTTTTTGGTTGCGGCTATTTTGTGTTCAACATTTGGTTTTTTCCCCGTTACTCGATACACATCATCACTAAACAGTCGAATCGTCTTGTCAACTGCTAACACTTCAGTAGTGTCTCCCAGTATTTGACAGGAGGATAATTCCAAAGAAGAGTCAGAGCCCTTGTTTTCTACTCTTAGTTGCCCCTTTACGGATTGAAATCCACAAACAAGTAAAAACAGGGGTATCGTTTTTTTTGCGATCATATGTCTAGGAGCAGTTCTCATATAGTATTACCATTTAACCAATTCTTTATAGCTGTGCCAAATTATCTTGAATGCCACGACAGTATCAAAATTTTTCACAACAAACAATCAGGACATAAACAAAATTCCAAGCAATCTTATGAATGTAAATTTCAAGTTTTTAGTTTACAACGTATCATCAAATTTTCTCAAAAAATCGACTTTTCTAATCAATTTCAAGTACGTGAGTTTGACTTATTAAAGTTTACCGTTAAGTTTTTTTATTGTTTCGACTTCTTCTAGTTTGTATGGAGTATAGTCTTCCCTAAAGATGTCATGAAACCATAATGTGGGTTCTGATCCGTCCTTTAAAGGTGTGTCCCATGCATATTTTGTATTCGTTTTTCCGCTAACAAATCCCCAATTAATAGCGCCGACATTTTCTTTTTTTAGCATTGGCATAATTGTCTTAAAAAGGCTGTTGTTACGCCTAGCCATGTATTCCGTACATATAAGAGGTTTGCCGAAAGATTTCAATATCTGCACTACTTTTAGATGGGAGATGGAATCCATATAGTCGTGATAAGTTATTATGTCCGAGTTTTGCACCTGAAAAGTATTGAGGTCTTCCAGAGTCCAATCCCAAAGTCCTGCGGTAATAGGTTGGCTTGGTCCAGCCTCCCTTGCCCATTTGAATACAGCAACCAATAAAGGCTTACTATTATTTCCTTTATGGCTGTTACCTGGTTCGTTGTATAGATCCCAAGCAAGAATTCTATTATCCTTCCCAAAGCTATTGAGAATGTCTTTCACGTATTTTTCCAAAAAGGGAAAATCAGAACTGTCACTTGCTTTTTTTTGGCTTGGATCCTGTGCCCATCCTGAATTATGGATACCAGGTTTAGGATCTGGCTGTTTACCGAGCTTGGGATTATCGTTCCAGCAATCATCAAAGAACACAAACATAGGCTTGATACGATGTTTGGATGCTATGGACAAAAAATTATCTATTCTTTTTTTAAATCCTTTGGCGTCTTCTTTCCAAACAAGGCTATGCAAAAAAACTCTCATCGTATTAAAACCAATACTTTCTGCTAATGCAAACTCTTTGTCAATGATATCTGGGCTATAGGTTTCTTTTTGCCACATTTCCAATTGGTTTATGGCATTGTACGGTATATAGTCTGCTCCGGAAAGCCATTGGTATTGCTGGTACCATTTATTTGCCTTTTCGACAGACCATACCGTATTTGTATTTTGTGCAAAGTTTTTTTGGCAACAAAAAAGCAGCAAAAGAGCGGCCAACAATCGATTTGTCAGTTTCATATAGTGTGTTTTGATTTGTTTAGAAATTATTCTCCCGAGGGAACAGGCATTTCAGTTGTATATTTTTGAGGAATGCCGAAAACAGGTCGACCTTCCTTGTTCCAAGTGAATTTTTGCATTCTTACACTTCTGTAGTTGGCACAGCCTTGACCAGGTTTGGGATTTGCGTGGTATATGATCCAGTCTTCGTTGCTGTCTGGTGACTTGAAAAAACTATTGTGTCCTGGCCCATAAGCGCTGTTCTCTATACTTTTAGAGAAAACAGGTTGTCTGTCTTTTATCCAGTCCGACGCGACAAGAGGATCACCATTTTTCTTTAAGGACAACAAGCCTAAAGCATAATCATCGGTCCAACATCCGCTGGCGGAATATGTAAGAAACACATTTCCATTAGAATGCTTCAAAATTTCCGGACCTTCATTTACTTTTGGTGAACCACTGAAACTTCCCTGTATTTCCCAGTCATATTCCGGATGGGAAATCAAGATACGTTTCCCTGATATTGTCCAAGGATTGGACAATGCTGCTATATAGAGGTTTTGGCTGATGTTTTCATCTCCTTCCCAACCAGACCAAACCATATAGTTTTTGTTCTTGTAACTAAAAACAGTCGCATCTATCGCCCATTTATCCGTTGAATCCTTTACTTGTCCTTTGAATTCCCAATTCTTGGTCATAGGTGAATCGTCCTTGTTTTCGACCACATACATTCTATGATTGTGGTTGTTTCCATCGTCGGCAGTAAAATATATGTACCATTTTCCTTCTATGCGATGCAATTCTGGTGCCCATAGCTGTTTAGTATATTTTCCACTATCAGGCGGTGTCCATACGGTTACAGGTTTGGATGCGGAAAGTTCCGACATTTTGGTCGTAGCTATTATCTGCAAATTGGAACCTGTTGTCCTCATGAAGTAATAGATACCGTTGTATTGCGTAACCCAAGGATCTGGACCGGAAACGAGTAATGGGTTTTTAAACTTTTTTTTGGATACATTTTGAGCCTCAATGGGAGAAAGGAATCCGGCAGCCAACAATATTATTATAGATTTTAGAATTAGTTTCATGGCAACTATTGGTTCATTTTTAAGTAATGGAAATTCTTTTGGTCCATGTATAATTCATCTGGACCTTTCTCTTTACTTCTTTTGAAATATATTTTAGTAATGGCAGTTTTGCGTGGACCGATTAGTGTGTCAGAGTTGTGCGTGTGAAAAACATAATACAAGTTATGGCTTTTACCAGAAACGATGTCTCCATGACCAGATCCCGATGCATTTGTTCCTTCCAAACTCAAGACTGGATTTCCTTTATATTTCAACCATGGCCCATTGATAGTTTTACTTACTGCATATCCGACAGCATAGTGCTTACTTTTAAAATGATTCGCAGAGTACAGCAGATAATACCAACCGCCGTGTTTGAATACTGTTGGACCTTCCACCACTTTGTCCATTTTTGTTTCCCAGGCTTCTTCTGCAGAAAGACACAAAGAGTCAGATGCGGGAACTATGGCAGAAAGGTCTTCTTTCAATCTTGCCACATATATTTTGTTCCCGCCAGAAAACTCTACATGAAACAAGTACTTGCTTCCGTCGTCGTCCTCGAAAACATACGGATCTATCGATTTTCTGTCTTGGATGAGTGGAATATTTAAGCCTTTGTAAGGTCCTAGTATATTGGAGGAATGGGCGATGGCTATATGTTCGTTGGCCACATAAAGCATGGAGTACTCTTTATGGCTCTTCAATATCTGTGGAGCCCAGAAGCCAGATGTTCCATATGCATCACCCTTTTTTAATGCTAGGACTGTCTTTGGTTTGGAAAATGAATGGATTGATTTGGAATAATAGATCCGAATACCACTCTTACTATCCACGTCGTAGGTGCCACTGAGATAATATACACCATTCTCGTAAAACATAGTTGGATCTGCCATGTAGGCAAAAGAGCTGTCAAGTTTTTGAGCGAAAACGAGTTCCTTTCCAATCCCCAGTTGGACTAGAAGAAATACAACCAATATCCTATATGCATATTTCATATTTGAAAGCAACATAGTTTCTTTTTTTTGCAAAACAGCAATCTTTTTCGGAGTGGTAACATTCTGAATGCGTACTACAAATATTTTTAATACATTCGGTTGAAAATTACGATTCTGAAACCCACAGCGTAAAATTGTTTAATTGCCATGAAACATAATCATCATTTTGTCTCAGATTTTCTTCATTTCTCGTCATTATGTCAAAAAATACAAATAGGAAATGAATAAAATCGTGCGTTTTTTTCTTCTATTTCTTTTTTTGGGTATGGTTACAAATGCCTATACACAAGAGTACTATTTTAGGCACTATCAGGTGGAGAATGGGCTTTCCAACAATACTGTCTTTTCATGTGTGCAGGACAGACAAGGATTTATGTGGATGGGTACAAAAGGTGGATTGTGTAGGTTTAATGGTTATTCGTTTGATATATTTGGAAGAGACAATGACTCCTCTGGTCTTAAAGACGGGTATATTCGCAATTTATACATTTCGAAGGCTGGTGATCTATATGTTGGTA
>QFOI01000192.1 GCA_003241175.1 Pseudopedobacter saltans | reverse complement strand
TGGGACGACTATTGTACCCATTTGGCGCAAAATGTTTTTCCTACACCATTGTACGAGATTATAGTTTGTATTGGCTTGTTTTTCTTTTTGTGGTCTATACGTAAAAAGATAAATGTTCCAGGTAAATTATTCGGCGTTTATTTATTCGTTAATGGACTAGAACGTGTATTGATTGAACAAATACGCGTCAATACAAAATACGATATTTTTGGTTTTCATCCTACACAGGCCGAGATCATAGCAGTGCTGTTGATGCTAAGTGGTGCATTGCTGTTTTGGAAATCCAAAGATTGGTTCAAACCCTACACTTCGGTATTAAAGCACAATTAAATAATGAAAAAGGTTTTATTGACTATTGTTTTTTTTGTTTCCATATTTCATATTGGATGGTCGCAAAAAGTTGATACTAAACTAGAAAAAAAACTAAAACCGCTACTGGACTCCTTTCATGGAGTATCAGCTATTTATGTTGAAAACATTAAAACTGGAAAGATCGTTGCTATCAATGCGGATACGATTTTTCCAACGGCGAGTATTGTAAAAGTTCCCATATTGACTGCGGTTTATTCGCAGATAAATGCAGGTAAACTCCAGTACAATCAACCATTAATATATAAGGATTCCTTGAAATATGGTGGCTCTGGATTGATGCAGTTTTTCAAGGATAGTTCTAAAACGGACTTGAGTACGGCTGCGGCGCTGATGATAGACTATAGTGACAATACGACTTCACTTTGGTTGCAGTTATTGGTTGGAGGAAGCGACAAAGTCAATGACGTAATGGAAAGCATTGGATTACACAATACACGTGACAACTCGCGAACTAATCGAGAAGCTTTTCGTAGTATTTACGGTTGGGGACAGACTACGCCGCGCGAAATGGCCACGTTGTTGAAACTGATTTTTCAAAAAAAAATATTGACACCGTCTTCTTGTGAAAGTATGTACCGTACTATGAGTCATGTGTACTATGACAATTTTAGTCTTTCGCAAATTCCTCCCTATGTGCAAACGGCATCCAAACAAGGAATGGTGGACGATTCTCGTTCGGAATTAGTTTTGGTGAATGCACCCCACGGAGATTATGTTTTTTATATTGCCACAAAAAAGAATAAAGATCAGCGTTGGACAGTTGATAATGAAGCTTGGGAACTACAGAGAAAAATATCCTCTATTTTATGGAATTATTTTGAACCTAAATCTCATTGGGCTCCATCTAGTGGTTTTGAAAAATATTTGGAAAAATAATTTATAGTTTAGAAAAATGGAAAACGTACAAATAAAAAAAGCTGTTTTGTTTATTGATCGTGATGGAACGATTATCAATGAAGTACCTCCAACTTATCAGATTGATAGTTTTGAAAAACTTAGTTTTTTCCCTAAGGTTTTGTATTGGCTGTCGCAGATTGCCAAAGACTTGGAGTATGAGTTGGTCATGATCAGTAACCAAGATGGTTTAGGAACGGAATCCTTTCCAGAAAACACTTTCTGGCCTGTGCAAAATTTCATCATGCAAACATTGGAAAGCGAAGGCATACATTTTTCAGAATGTCTTTTTGACCGCACGTTTGCACATGAAAACGCACCAACTAGAAAACCCAATACGGGTATGTTGACTAAGTACCTGAATAATCCAGAATATGATTTAGAAAATTCTTTTGTCATAGGTGATCGTATTACAGATATTCAATTGGCGAAAAACCTTGGCGCAAAAGGGATTTGGTTGAATAATGATCCCGAGTTGGGAGCTCAAGAGGTGGAAGATATAGCATCTTTAAATGACATTATTGCCATCGAGACATTAGATTGGTCGGAAATTTATAGTTTCCTAAAACTACAACAACGTACTACTCATATTGATCGAAATACAAATGAAACAAAGATTTCCATTGATCTAAATCTCGATGGTACCGGAAAATCCAATATAGAAACGGGAATAGGTTTTTTTGATCACATGTTGGATCAGATTGCCCGTCATGGAAAAATGGATTTGAATATCAAAGTCAACGGAGACTTACATGTAGACGAACACCATACTATTGAAGATACCGGAATTGCATTGGGTGAAGCATTCGCTGTTTTGTTGAAAGATAAACGTGGACTAGAGCGTTACGGATTTGCTTTACCGATGGATGATGCGGAAGCTAAGGTTTTGATTGATTTTGGTGGACGTAGTTGGATCGTTTGGAATACAGAATTTCATCGCGAAAAAATAGGAGAGATGCCAACCGAAATGTTTTTTCATTTCTTCAAATCTTTCAGCGATGCCGCACATTGCAACCTCAATATAGAATGTAAAGGCGACAATGAACACCATAAAATTGAATCCATTTTCAAGGCTTTTGCGAAAGCTGTTAGAATGGCGGTAAAACGAGATCCGTTGAGTAATTATTTACCTAGTACAAAGGGTGTGTTGTAGAATTGGAAATTCAAACAAATTGATTGCTCATTGGAAGCACTTTAAGAAAAAATTATTTGCCAAAAAATCATTTTTTGGCAAATCTTGAAACTACAATACCAACTACTGCGACCATGTAAAATTGTCCCATCATCCCAAAAAATGATACTAACAATCGGCTTAAAGGTGTTATTGGATAAATATCTCCAATACCATTACTTGTAAGTATCGCAAAACTGAAATATGTCAATTCGTTGAAAATCAGAGATGGGTTGTTAGAGGAAACTCCATGAAATGAAAAAGGGAAATTGTACTCGATTAATAAGAATGTATTCAATGATATCAGCACCAAAAGCATGTAACCACAAAATGAACCAAAAACAACATTAAGACGTACTTCCTTACTCCTTGCAATTTGCCTTAGGACCTCAAACAAAATAAAACTGTAATAAAAAATAAAAAAAGTATAAAGACATTCCGAAAACCATAACCGACCACGAAAAATAAGATAAAAAAGTGGTACAAATAAACTTATGAGACCTAAGCCATTCCTCAAGTGGTTTAATATTTTACTCCGTTCCCGAAAAATACCATAACACGCGATTGCTATTAATAACATATTGACGGGCCAGATGTATTCCAAATAGAAGTGCACATTTAAAAATATTGCTCTATCAAAAATGTTTAAAAATAATGTACCAAGCAAAATTTCAAATCGATAATTACTTAGCGTTTCCTTAAGTATTTTTATCATTTTCAAGGTATTTTATAGAAAGGTAATACATAACAATAGCAACCTTTTTTTTGAAGTGTAAATTTTATCTAAATTAACACAGTCTACAGTGGCTTATTTGAATGTTTGGATATAATTAGGTAGTAATTACAACGAATTTCAAAAATAATTTTGTCATATCGTTTTTCTTTCTCACATTCGCAGAGCAATGAATAACAATGTAAACAATATGAACTGGTGGTGGCATACAAACTCTTTTCGGGGCTTGTAATGGCATGACCATTCAAATGAATCATATTATGTGAAGAGCCTCGACAGATTGTCGGGGCTTTTTTAATTACCAATGAAATTTTGAACCTTTTGTAAGATGACTAAGATTGAAACAAGATTTAAGAAGCTGCTTTTTGATGTACAAACGCCAGTAGCTATTTATCTGCGCATCCGTGATCAATTTCGTGATACAGTGATGTTGGAAGGTGCAGATTACCATTCGGCTGAAGACGCATTTTCGCTCATAGGAATTCAGGCAATTGGCGGTATCGAGGTCCGTGATGTTGACACGATTGAAACAAAATATCCATTGCAAGATTCCGTATTGACCAAGATTAAGAATGCTCAAGAAGTGCCTGATCTTTTATGGAACTATATGCAAGGATATGAGGTAGTGCCTGCTGAAAACGAATTCGTGGCAAGAGCACAGGGCTTGTTTGGATATGCGTCTTACAATGCCGTTCAGTTCTTTGACACATTGACATTGAAATCTTTCAAATCCGATCCAGAAAGAGAGATACCGTTAATGCGTTACCGTTTGTATCAATACATTTTGGTTATCAATCATTTCAAAGACGAAATGTATCTATGTGAAAATATCATTCCGGGCGTCAAAAGTGAACTCGAAAAAGTGGAGGCTTTTGTGTTGGGAAGAGATATTCCTAGTTACGGTTTTAAATTGGAAGGTGAGGAGTCTGCCAATGTAACGGATGAAGACTATATGGAAATGGTGCGTAAAGGTATTGCTAGTTGTAAGCGTGGCGATGTTTTTCAGATCGTTCCTAGTCGTAGATACAAACAAGGGTTTAAAGGCGACGACTTCAATGTTTACCGTACTTTACGTAGCATCAATCCATCTCCTTACATGTTTTATTTTGACTATGGGAACTATAAATTGTTCGGTTCTAGTCCAGAGTCGCAACTATTGATTCACAACGGAAGAGCCGTCGTTCATCCCATTGCTGGCACTTACAAGCGAACAGGCAACAAAGAGCAGGATCGGATTTTGGGTGAAAAATTACAACATGATCCAAAAGAAACAGCAGAACATACTATGCTGGTTGATTTGGCTCGCAATGATCTGAGCCGAAATTGTACGGAAGTGCAGGTTGACTATTATAGAGAAGTACATCAGTTTTCGCATGTGTTACATTTGGTTAGTGAAGTAAGTGGAAAAACGGAAGAAAAGGCAAATCCTTTTCATTTGTTGGCCAACAATTTTCCTGCTGGAACTTTAAGCGGTGCTCCCAAATACAAAGCCATTCAGCTGATTGACGAAATAGAGGGGAATAGTCGTAGTTACTATGCTGGAACGCTTGGTTTTGTTGGATTTAACGGCAATTTTAAACATGCTATCATGATACGCTCTATATTAAGCAAAAACAATAATCTATACTATCAAGCTGGAGCTGGTATAGTTGCAAAATCCATTCCTGAAATGGAATTGCAAGAAGTGAACAATAAACTCGGCGCACTTAAACAAGCGATAAAAAACGCAGAAGAAATTTAAAACTATAAAAGGTAAAAGGTTGGAGGCATAAGTTTTGGAAAACCCCCAGCCCTAAAATCTTAACTCATAATTTTTAATTGAAATGAAACTACTAGTTTTTGATAATTACGATTCTTTTACATATAATTTGGTTCAGTTGATAGAAAGGATTTTAGAAGAAAAAGTAGATGTGGTGCGCAACGATCAGATTGCCTTGGAAGATGTTGACCAATATGACAAAATATTGCTTTCGCCAGGTCCAGGAATTCCTGAAGAGGCAGGATTGCTTTTACCGTTGATCAAACGATATGCTCCGACGAAATCCATATTGGGCGTTTGCTTAGGAGAGCAAGCGATAGGTGAGGCCTTCGGAGCCAAACTAACCAATCTGTCTGAAGTTTTTCATGGCATTGCCACTCCTGCTCAAAAGACAGAAGTAAGTTCTGCGTTGTTTGAAGGTCTTCCTGATACTTTTGACGTAGGACGTTATCATAGTTGGGTGGTCGACAAGGATGGATTTCCAGATAGTTTAGAGATTACGGCAATCGATGATGAAGGTTTCATTATGGGCTTGCAGCATAAGCAATATGACGTCCAGGGTGTGCAATTCCATCCAGAAAGTATTTTGACACCAGACGGTGAAAAAATATTGAGGAACTGGTTGAAGAAATAGTTATGACTTTTCGAAATCATAATTCATAAATCACAAATCATAATTTATTGATGAAAGAAATATTACATGCACTTTTTGCCTATAAAATACTGACACGCGAACAAGCAAAAGATATACTGATTCGTATATCCAAAGGCGAATTTTCAGATTATGAGATAACAGCATTCATGACGGCAATGCGTATGCGCTCATTGTCAACAGATGAGTTGGAAGGCTTTGTAGATGCTTTGTTGGAACTTGCTGTTAATGTTGATTTAGGTACGAACGATGTGATCGATATTGTTGGAACGGGTGGTGACGGAAAAAATACATTCAATATTTCCACGTTGTCGAGTTTTGTAGTAGCTGGGGCTGGACAAAAAGTTGTCAAACAAGGAAATTATGCGGCGACTTCCGTTAGTGGATCTTCCGACGTTTTGCAAAATATGGGTTACAAATTCAAAAATGATAGTGTCCTATTGAAAAAAGAATTGGAAGAAGCAGGGATTTGTTTTTTGCATGCGCCTTTATTCCATCCGGCATTGAAAAGCGTTGCTCCGATTCGCAAGCAATTGGGATTTCGGACGTTTTTTAATTTATTAGGACCGTTGGTCAATCCAGCTCGCCCGCAATACCAACTTTTGGGTGTGTACAATATGGAAGCAGAACGATTGTACAATTATTATCTGCAAAGAAGTGGAAAACGTTTTGCTGTTGTGTTCAGTTTGGACGGTTATGACGAAATTTCTTTGACAGGAGATACCAAAATAACGACCAATAAAGGTGAAGAGATATTAACTCCTTTGGAACTGGGTCGTAGAAAGGTATTGGAGCAAGATATTTACGGTGGGGAAACGGCCCAAATGGCGGCAGATATTTTCCGAAATATCATTTCCGGAAAAGGAACTGAAGCGCAAAATGCTGTTGTATTGGCTAATTCTGCCATGGCACTTTTCTGTACAGGGAAATACGGCAGTTTTGATGATGCCTTTGAAGTGGCAACAGAAAGTCTTAAAACGGGAAAAGCGGAAAAAGTTTTGAATACGTTAATTGGTTTGCAATAATGGTTTATAGATTACAACAGGCAACTGAACATGATTTCGAAACCTTGTACGAGATAAAAACGGATAGCATAAAACCTTATGTGGAAAAAATCTGGGGTTGGGACGAAGAAGTACAAAAGGCATTTTTGCGTAGAGAAACTCCAATAGAGCAAGTCAAACTTATTTTCATAAGTGACAATAAACTTGCAGGTTTTGTGCAATTAACAGAAAATGAACAGGAAATTTTCATAGGAAGCTTATTTTTGACTAGTCAATTTCAGTCGAAAGGAATAGGTAGAGCCATATTGGAAGGACAATTCCAAAAAAGAAAAAATGTTCGCCTAGAGGTATTGAAGATCAATCCACTCGAAAAAAATGCAAACG
>QFOI01000191.1 GCA_003241175.1 Pseudopedobacter saltans | reverse complement strand
AAATGGGAACAGACTTTTCAGTCTCGTTTAGGTAGAGATCCTTGGCTGCAACCCTATACAGCCGAACGTTTGGAACAATTGCCAGAAGAAGGGGTGAAGAAGCTATTGGTTGTTTCGCCCGCATTTGTAAGTGATTGTTTGGAGACTTTAGAAGAGATTGCCATTCAAGGAAAAGAGACTTTCATGCATGCTGGTGGCGAATCTTTTGATGCCATTCCTTGTTTAAATATCAATGATGATTGGGTAAAAGCCATTGTCAATATCAAAGAAACGGCGGAAGACGTCTACTAAATAAACACATGTATTACTATCTCAAGGCCATACATATCATATTTGTCGTCTGTTGGTTCGCAGGCTTGTTTTACATGCCTCGCCTATTGATATACAACCGTGAAGCGCAAGACAAAACTGAACCTGAAAAGAGCATTTTGGCTACTCAATACAAGCTTATGCAAAAAAGATTATGGTTTGGTATCGCTTGGCCGTCCGCTATCATCACTTTGATCATGGGATTAACTGTTTTGTTTGTTGGAAAATGGGACAAAGCCATGGTTATCGGAAGTGCTAATTGGTTATGGATAAAAATGGCTTTTGTTATTCTGTTGTATGGTTATCATTTTACCATTCATGTGATGTTTCGCCAACAGCAAAAAGATGTATTCAAATACACAAGCCAACAATTACGCATTTGGAATGAAGTAGCGACAGTATTGCTTTTTGCGATTGTTTTTCTAGCTACGGTAAAACAAAGTTTCAGTTTTGTTTATGGCATCATAGGCATAGCCGCGCTTGTTATTGTATTGATGCTTTCCATTCGTATATATGCGAGACTTAGGAAAAAATAAGATTTGTTTAATACCTATTTTGCAAAAAAAGAATTAGATTTGGTAACTATAAAAATGAGATTGTTCAAGTGTATTTTTATTACTAAACCAAATCCTATTTTATGCATAAGTCCATATTGATTCCCACTGATTTTTCCGACGTAGCTTATCATGCAGCAGAATATGCAATTGCACTAGGAAAGCAAATAGATATAAAAAAACTTGTATTGTATCATGCTTGGCAACAGCCGTTGATTGTCGATCCGAGCCTTGTCAATACAGACATGATCAACGTCGAAGCGTTGCAAGAGATTGGTGACGAAAGTCTACATAGTTTTAGGAAGAAAATAAAGCAACTAGCTGGTCCAGAATTTGAAGTCGTGCAAGAGATGGATTATAGTCCTGTTGCAGGTGGCGTTGCTGAAATGGCGACGAAATACAATGCGAGCTATGTAGTGATGAGTGTTACAGGTTCGGGTAAATTTGTCGAGAAAGTATTGGGAAGTAACGCGGTTGCCACTGCAAAAGCCATCAATGTGCCAGTAATAATAGTTCCAGGTGCTTATAGTTTTACAACAATTGAACATGTAGCACTTACCTGCGACTATAAAAACATAGAAACAACGATCCCTTTTGCTCCTGTCAAACAACTCTTGGACGATACAACCTCTAAACTGTTTGTTGTCTATGTTGATACCACACGCGAAACCCTTCCTGATTCTTTGGAAGAACAAAATAGATTAATCAATACAAAATTGGATCGTACAGATGCACAGTTTCATATTGTAGAAGATAGTAGTTTTATGCACGGTATCAGTGAGTTTTCCAATGAAAACCATGTCGAGTTAATCGTTGCAGTCCCTCGTAAAAAAGGATTTTTGGAAGTGTTGTTTAGAGGAAGTAGAACTACCGAACTTGCTTTCAATAGCAAAATCCCGATCATGATTGTCCACAAGAATTTGGAATAAGATCAATAACAACAAAGCCCTTGATACTTCAAGGGCTTTGTTGTTATTAGTGCGTAATTTTAAAAACCCATGCGTTTTTTACTGTGAGATCTTTTTTGACTTTTTCTGGTATGTTTATTTTTAGAATTTCATTTTCTATTTTCCATTTTAGATCCGATTTTGATCCCAGTAAATGAACAGATGTAACTTGGTTTTTGGTGAGGTTTTTTAATTCAATGTTGGAGGGAAGACTTTCATTGTCATCACCTCTATAGATAGCATAAATATTTTTGCCATTCAATGTAAATACAACTTTTCCTTGCGATCCAATTACGCTGTCTCCATTCGTGTTATAAATTGCCTCCCCATTAATTTTTAACCAATCCCCAATTTCCTTAAGGCGATTATATGCTTTAGAATCCCAATCACCTTTTGGACTTGGTCCGATATTCAAAAGTAGATTCCCGTTTCTACTGACAACGTCTGTCAGAATATGCAAAACCTTATTGACAGATTTATATTCATCATTTGGTACATAAGACCAACTATTCCCTAATGTCATACAGCTTTCCCATGGATAGGGAAGATAATGATCTGGAATACTTTGTTCTGGCGTTACATAGTTTTCATATTCTCCACTAACTGTTCTGTCTACAAACAACATTCCTGGTTGATGTTGTCTTGCCATTTTGGCGATTCGAGGCATGTCAATATCCTGATCATAGGGAATGTTTCTCTGCCAGTCAACAGCAGTGTCGATAGTATATTTAGGCCTTACCCAACCTCCATCTAACCACAATATATCCAAACTTCCATAGTTAGAAGAAAGCTCTTCAAGCTGATTGTAAACAAACTGTTTGTAGGCATTCCATTTTTCAGGATACTTTTTAGGATCATAAGAAGGGTTGCGACTACTTGGTGGAAAATAACGCCACCAATAATCGTTACTATGCCAATCGGGTTTGGAAAAATAGGCGCCAATCATAAAATCTTTTTTCCGAAAAGCAGAAAATACCTCTTTGGCGATATTAGCTTTAGGATTGGAAGAAAAAGGATCTTTGGCATCTGTAACTTTATAATCCGAATACTTCGTATCAAACATATTGAACCCATCATGGTGCTTAGTGGTAAACACGACATATTTCATACCAGCTTCATGGGCTGCTTTGGCCCATTTGTCTGGATTGAAGTCGATAGGATTGAATGTTGTTTGTAGGTTTTCGTATGCTTTTACATACTCAAAATAATTATCCTTATAAGGTCCCTTGCGCTCGCACCAGCCTTCGTCTTCAGGGCAGATACTCCAGCTTTCGACAACTCCCCATTCACTGTAAGTGCCCCAATGCATCAACAAACCGAATTTTTTCGCTTGCCAGGATTTTAGTTTTTTGACGACTAGTTCGTCTTTTGGCCACTGGTATTCTTTGCTCGTATTGTGTTGTTGTGCTGATAATTGGAACAAAAAACATAAGATAATGAAAGTGCCTACAACTTTTTTCATGAAGATTTTTTGATTTATAAGTTGTTTAAAAATAAGCAATTGTTAATGTATTTCAAAATTAAAATAATAAAAGGTTAAAAACTTTTGTTTTTTTTATTAAAAGTTTTTAACTTTAGGTTATCATTTACGGTTTTAGTTGATCGTAGATAATTTTTAAACTATTATCTTAATCACATGAGAAGAAAGACTTTTAAATTGCTACTATTTCTATGTCCTCTTTTGTTTGCAATGGGGGTTTATGGACAGAACAAGAAAACTGTTATAGGTAAAATAACAGATAGTACTGGACAACCGATTGGGGGCGTTGCTATTGAACTGCCTGGGAAAAAAGTCATAGCGACAACTAATGATACAGGTGGTTTTGTTGTATCTGTACCAGAAGATATTCAAAATCTTCATTTAGAACATGTTTCCTATGTTTCAAAGGATGTTAATATAGGATCAGATGGCACTATAAGTGTTGTATTAACACCTGTTAGGCCTGACATGGATGAGGTTGTTGTTACTTCGCTAGGAATAAAGAGGCAGGTAAGATCACTAGGTTATGCAGTTAGTCAAATAACTGCTAAAGATTTAACCGAAACCGGCGCCACCAACGTTGCTTCTGCTCTTTATGGTAAAGCTGCTGGGGTAAAGATTGTTACACCACCAGGAGGTGCAACTACTGCTGTGAGTGTTCAGATTAGAGGCGTTTCATCAATTGGACTTAATACACAACCTCTTTATGTAGTAGATGGTGTTCCAATAAGGTTATATAACGACTTATCTGGAAATCTAGGAAATGCTTCAAATAATAATGGGTATTGGTCTAATACACAAATACAAAGCAATGGTATTTTGGATATAAATCCAGATGATATTGCTAGCATGACGATACTGAAAGGAGCAAGTGCTTCCGCTCTATATGGTTCTGAAGCTACCAATGGAGTTGTTGTGATAACTACAAAAAAAGGAATCAAAGGTAAAGGACTCGGAGTCGATTTCAATTATGTGCTTAATCAAGAAAAAGTTGCTTATGGTCCAGATTATCAAAATGAATATGGTCCTGGCGATGGCCCATATTGGGGGACTTTGTCTGAAGGAACTGCTAATGATTTGTTTGTGTATGATGCTGATGGAGCTGTTCATCCTTTTTATGCGACAAATGCTCAATTCGGACCAAAGTTTGACGGACGACAGGTGAAATATTGGGATGGCTCTATGAGGTCATATAATGCTCAACCAGATAACTGGAAGGATTTTTATCAGACAGGTTTTAATTCTACTGCTAATATAGCTGTTCAAAATGGAGGGGAGCAAGGTAACTATCGTTTTTCATATACAAGAATGGATTACAAAGGAATTATGCCGGGAAGCAAAATGAATAAAAACAATTTTAATTTTAATGGAACTTTAAATCTTAGCAAATCCGTATCATTAGACATTGTATCACAATACAATAATACTTTTACTCATAATAGGCCTTATCAAATGGGTCAAATATTTGGTTCTTATGGTGGTTTTTTCTCTCGATTTGATGATATGAATGTTTTTAAAACTAGGTATCAAACAACCAATGGATATAAATATGTATTAAATGGAGGGACTTTGTATGATGCAGACCAAGCGTTTGCTTATGGCTTGTATGGAGGAGTTAACTTATTCGAATATTTCTGGACAGCATTAAAGGATATAAATAATGAGACTCAAAACAGATTTTTGAATACTGTAACACTTAATGTGGCATTTTCTCAACATTTAAAATTTAGAGGAAGAGTTGGTGGCGATATGGCGACATGGAATATCATTAATCAAAACCATAATACACAACCTGCAGCCTTAGGTGCAACTGGACAGTATGCTGTTGCTAGTAATTCCTTTAATAGATTTTATGGAGACGCTTTAATGACGTACAATAACAAAATTAACTCAGATCTTGACTTTTCAATATTGGGAGGTGTTAATGGACGAAAAGATGTTTATAGAAATCAGTATAGCTCTACCACGAATGGATTAGTTAACGAGAACTTTTTTAGTTTGAGTAATTCTGCAGGAGCATTAACTACGACTGCACCCCAGAAACAAGAAGAAACAGATGTAGCTGCTTTTGGAACTATAAATTTTAATTATAAGAATCTTTTGTTTTTGGAAGGAACTGGTAGGTATGAAGGGACTTCTACTTTGCCTCCAGGGGTTAACAATTACTTTTATCCTTCAATAAACGCCTCCTTTGTTCTTTCGGATGCCGTAAAACTACCGGACTTTTTTAGCTATGCGAAAGTGAGAGCCTCTTATGGGCTGGTTGGGAATCATCCAAATATCTATCAAGCAAATGTTGCCTATCTGCAAAATGGCGTGACTTATAATGGTGCCAATGTAATTTACCAATCTAGTTATGCTTCTTCTTTTGGTAATAATGACATCAAATCCGAAAAGAAGCGAGAACTAGAGTTCGGCTTAGAAACTCGTGTTCTAAATAACCTAATTGGTGTAGATATCAGTTATTACAACAACAAAGTACATAACCAAATATTAACATTATCGACTTCAACAACAATTGGTGCTTCTTCTGTGTTGGGGAATCAAGGGGATTTGGCTAATTATGGGATAGAAGCAGCGTTTGATGCTACCCCAATTGCAAATAAAAATTTTAAATGGGTAACAAGATTCAATTTTGCGGTGAATAAAAATAAATTAACCGCACTTCCCAATGGCTTACCTAATCTGACACTAAGTTCGCAAGATGGTGGATATGCAATTATAAGGGCAAATGTTGGAGATCCCTTGGGTAATATATATGTACATCCGATAGCAACTGATGATAATGGAAATAAAATCATAGAAAATGGATTCTATAAAATAGTTACAGATGCTACTGATCCAAATTATTATAAATATGTTGGAAATATTATGCCAAAAGTAGTAGGAGGATTTGTAAATACAGTTTCTTATAAACAATTTACAGTTGATTTTACATTTGATTATAGAATGGGAGGAAATTTACTATCAATACCTACTTATTATCAAACCGGAGCTGGTATGTATAAAAATACACTACAATATCGAGATGCTGCCAGTGGGGGGCAGTCATATGATATAGTAAGTAATAAGATTGTTCCCAATGAGAATGGTGCATTTCATGATGGTATAGTTTTGAAAGGAGTAAATGCAGATGGGACTGCAAATACCACTATGATTGATGCAAGTAGATATTATCAAACTACCTATAATTGGGAAACCACGGGTGCATATGAAAATGCGGTATTTAAAAATAGCTATATTAAGTTTAGGGAATTGGCGGTATCTTATAATCTTCCTAAATCTTTAGTGGGAAAAATGCATTTTCAAAAACTTTCGGTATCACTTATTGGAAGAAATCTATTTTACATATGGAAAACTTTGCCACATGGATTGGATCCTGAAATTGGTATTGGGTCGTCATGGTTATCCCAAGGAATTGATGGAGGAAATCCTGCACCTACAAGAAGCCTTGGTTTAAGTTTGAAAGCGAATTTCTAATACAAAATGACTAGAAAAAAAATGATAATGAAAAAACTATTTATAAAAATATTGGCACTTGTATTACTATCGAATATCTTTAGTTCTTGCAAGAAAACACTTAAAGATGACTATCTTAATCCTGACCTCGTAACTCAGGGCTCAATCGGAAATCTGTTTACAGGCATGTTGTTTAACAATAGAATTCATAGTTCATATTGGGATTATTATACATT
>QFOI01000190.1 GCA_003241175.1 Pseudopedobacter saltans | reverse complement strand
GAAAGAACATTTAAGGTTATTGGCGCCGTTAGTTTGTTGATTTGTATTTTCCTTTTTGTCTCTTTTACCTCGTATTTATTTACTTGGCAAGAAGACCAAGACAAGGTCCAAGAATTTGGAATCAAAATATTCAGTGTAGCCGATGTTAAGGTTTCCAATCTTTTCGGCGTATTGGGTGCATACAATGCTTTTGGATTGATGTTCAACGGTTTTGGTATTGCTTCTTATTTATTGTGTACATTCTTTTTTGTGTTGGCAATCAATCTATTGTTCAACAAAAAAGTGTTCAGACTGGCACGTAACCTCAAATACGTCATGGTTGGATTGCTGGTATTGAGTGTTGCTTTTTCGTATGTTAGTTACGGGCATTCCGAGTTTTCCTTTGGAGGCGCTGTAGGCAACTTGATCGCATTGTGGTTGGAAAAATGGTTGGGGTATTTTGGCACAGGCGTTTTGCTCTTGGTATTGGTGGGTTGTTATTTAATTTGGAGATTTAATCCATCTTTTAATTTCTCACAATTACGTCAGTTATTTCAGAAAAAAGCCCAACCAGAGAAAATTCAAAATAACAACGATCCAGTAGAAAACGAATCAACGAATGAAGAAACCGATGCTGCCAAATTGTTCATGGAGGAAGAAAAAGGCAACCGTCTCAAAAATAAAGGCAGCAAAATGCAGGATATAGAACAAGAAGCTATTCCTGATAATGGTTTTGTTATTGATTATTCTGAAGTAGAAGGAGAGGAGGGGAGCGATATCGAAACACCCGTACAAGATGATGTCGATTGGGAAGAACCAACACCAATATCCAAACCATTGGAACCTTCCATCTCGGTCATCATGCCCAATGTTCTCAAAAGCAAAAGCGGAGATCCTGACTTATCGCTAGAAATAACGCCGTCCATTGATGAAGATGTCAACGACATACCATCCGAAATAAACGTAAATCCAGAGCCACAACAAGCTACTGTAGAGGCATTGGGCGACTATGAGCCAACACTAGATCTTCGTGATTATCAGTATCCGATGGTGGACATGTTGGAGGCACATGGTTCTGACAAGACATTCCATGACCCTCAGGAATTGGAAGACAACAAAAATCAGATCATTACAACGCTCAAAAATTACGACATTTCCATACAAAGAATTTCGGCTACGGTAGGACCTACAGTAACACTATACGAAATCGTTCCTTCACCTGGTGTGCGTATCAGCCGTATCAAAAATCTGGAAGACGATATCGCATTGAGTTTGGCGGCATTGGGTATTCGTATCATTGCACCGATTCCGGGAAAAGGCACGATCGGTATTGAAGTTCCAAATGTGAACAAGTCAGTAGTAAGTATGAAAAGCCTGATCGGTTCCGAAAAATTCCAAAACAACCAGTTTTCTCTTCCAATAGCTTTAGGTAAAAAGATTAATAACGAAAACTTTATCGTTGATCTGGCAACCATGCCCCACTTGTTGATGGCGGGTGCAACCGGGCAAGGTAAATCAGTCGGTGTTAATGCCATATTGGTCTCTTTACTATACAAAAAGCATCCTTCCCAACTCAAATTTGTGTTGGTCGATCCGAAAAAAGTAGAGTTGAGTTTATATCGTGTTATTGAAAAACATTTTTTGGCAAAATTGCCTGGAGAAGAAGAAGCAATCATCACAGATACGAAAAAAGTTATTGCAACGCTCAACGCGCTTTGTATCGAAATGGACAACCGCTACGACTTATTGAAAGAAGCAGGTTGTCGTAATATCAAGGAATACAACGAAAAGTTTATTCATAGGAAACTCAATCCTTTAAAAGGCCATCAGTTCCTACCGTTTATAGTTTTGGTGATCGATGAGTTTGCGGATTTGATCATGACGGCTGGTAAGGAAGTCGAAATGCCGATTGCTCGTTTGGCTCAATTGGCGCGTGCGGTTGGTATTCACTTGATCATTGCCACACAAAGACCGTCGGTCAATATTATCACGGGTACAATTAAAGCCAATTTCCCTGCGCGTATCGCCTTTAAAGTATCCTCCAAAATTGATAGTCGTACGATTTTGGATGCAGGTGGCGCTGAACAACTGATTGGTAAAGGAGATATGTTGGTCAGTTACAATGGTGAAATTACTCGTTTGCAATGTGCATTTGTGGATACGCCGGAAGTGGACAAAGTGTGCGAATACATTGGTGATCAGCGTGGTTATCCTGACGCATTTCTTTTACCTGAATATATTGACGACAAAGAACTGGAAAGTAAAGACGCGAACGATTTGGCGGATAGAGATAGTTTGTTTGAAGATGCTGCAAGACTTATTGTACAAAATCAAATGGGAAGTACATCCCTCATCCAAAGACGTCTAAAACTTGGTTATAATCGCGCAGGTAGACTAATGGACCAATTGGAATTGGCTGGAGTTGTTGGTGCTAATGCAGGATCCAAGGCGCGTGAAGTACTCATGAAAACGGAGATGGAACTTCAAGTCTTATTGGATAATTTGCCATAGTTCAATATTATTTTTAATTTATCATTCCTAATTCAATATAATCGTGTCTTACGTTTCTGATTCTTCTATAAAAAAAATAACCGTACCTCATTTGCAAAAACGCAAACAAGAAGGTAAAAAAATATCCATGCTTACTTGCTACGATTATACAATGGCAAGTATATTGGATAAAACTGGAATTGACATTATTTTAGTGGGAGATAGTGCTGCCAATGTGATGGCGGGGTACGAAACGACATTGCCTATTACATTGGATCAGATGATATACCATTGTGCCTCTGTTAAACGAGCTATTTCGAGGGCTTTGCTTGTCGTCGATTTGCCTTTTGGGTCTTATCAAGGCAGTAAAGAACTTGCGCTGCAATCCTCTTTTCGCATGATGAAAGAAGGAGGTGCATCAGCACTAAAACTTGAAGGAGGATCTGAAATTGTAGACACTATACAAACATTAGTAAAATCTGGAATTCCAGTAATGGGGCATTTAGGTTTAACACCACAATCCGTCAACCAATTTGGAGGCTACGGATTACGTGCCAAAGAGGATGATGAAGCGGAAAGATTGATTTTAGATGCATTTGAACTGCAAAAAGCAGGTGTGTTTGCTATTGTTCTTGAAAAAATACCGGCCGAATTGGCCGCAATGATTACCGAAAAAATATCCATTCCTATCATTGGTATTGGAGCGGGAAATAGATGCGATGGACAAGTATTGGTTTTGCAAGACATGCTAGGACTTAATACAGGTATGGTTCCTAAATTCGTACGCAAATATGTTGATCTTTCAACTATCATCGACAATGCTGTAAAATCTTATATAGAAGATGTGCAGAATACCAATTTTCCTAACGAAAAAGAATCTTATTAAAAACGGATCTTGTCCTAGTTCAATATTTTATTGCCAAATGGGGAATATTTTTGTTTTGTAAGTAAAACTATTAGTAAAAATCATAAATACTTTTATGTCAAATATTGGATTGATACTGGAGGAAAAAGCAGCAGATATTGGCAATTTTCTGGTGGGAAGGCTTTTACCTTTTAGACAAAAAAGATCGGTTGGTCCATTCGTTTTTATTGACCATATGGGACCTACTGCGTTAAAAGATTATCAGAATATGGATGTTGCACCCCATCCGCATATTGGATTGTCCACATTGACTTATTTGTTTGAAGGCGCTATTCGCCATCAGGATAGCATGGGCAATGACATAGTGATTACCCCAGGTGCTGTAAACTGGATGACAGCAGGAAAAGGTGTTTCGCATTCAGAAAGGACACCCGAGTACATGCGCCATACAGAAAAAGTGCTGCATGGTTTTCAGTTATGGGTCGCCTTACCAAAGTCTTTGGAGAACGGGGATTCTTCTTTCACCCACACTAATGCAGAGGATATTCCATCATGGGAAGACAGCGGTGTTTTTTATAAATTAATTGCTGGCAAGGCTGCTGGGCACCAATCGCCTGTCCCTGTGTACAGTGATTTGTTTTTTTTGGAAATCCACTCTGATTTTGCAACGGAAATCAATATAGGCAAAGAGCTTTATGGAGAAAGCGCACTATATGTTTTGGATGGAACTGTCGAGATAGAAGGACAAGAGTATGGGTCCAAGCAACTATTGATTGCCAAGGAGGCGCAACTATGTACTTTTAAAATATCGGCAGGTGCAACCGTATATATTTTTGGAGGACAACCATTTGAAGAAGAACGATTTATTTATTGGAATTTTGTAAACTCAGATAGGTCTGTCATTGAAAAAGCTAAAGAAGACTGGATCGCACATCGATTTCCTAAAGTACCTGGAGATGATGGTTATGTACCAATTCCAGGCAGTTAAAATAGTTTTGTTTTTAGTTGTGAGAGCATGCGGTTAGCGTGCTCTTATTTTTTATAGTTTGGTAAACTATAAAACCCAACAATTAGAATTTCTCAAAAAATATTTTTCTTTTTAAAATAAAAGAATACCTTTGATTTAGACTTTAGGGGTGCCATTGCGCTGAGATAATACCCTTTGAACCTGATGCGGTTAATACCGACGCAGGGAAAAGTAAAATGATAACATAGACTTTTGCATATACAGCATTCTGTTTTATATCGAAAGTCTTAACGACTTACTCCAATAGCCGTTGCGTCATTCCTAGAGTTCAAAAATTAGTAGGAATGAACATTACATTAGAAATCAACAAACAAAAGACCGAACATCCTTCCAACATCTCCTTGATGCAGATAGCGATGGACTATTGTCTTCAAAAGCTTGAGGGCATCGCTGTTGCCGTAAATGGAAAAGTAATTCCAAAATCAAAACTATCAAACTACACGCTCCGATCCGGAGACAAAATACTCATTATAAAAGCAACACAAGGAGGGTAATCCGTATGAAAAAACAAGATAGTACTCCAACTAGTACAACCATTACAACAGGTCCAATATCTGGATCGCGGAAAATTTATATCAAAGGAAAGCTATTCGATATAAATGTTCCTATGAGAGAAATCAAACTTTCTCCAACCAAATTAATGGATGGCGCACTTGTGCCAAATGAACCAATAACGGTCTATGATACGAGTGGAATCTATACAGATGAGACTGCGAAAGTCAATACCGATAAAGGTTTGCCACGAATACGTGAAAAATGGATTCTAGATAGAAACGATACCGATATAGTTGTAGAAACCGAATCCAAGTACAGAAAAGAAAGACTAGAAAATATACACATTTCTAATCTAAGATTTAAGGTATTTAATACTATACGAAAAGCAACAGACAATTCAAATGTAACGCAACTACACTATGCAAGAAAAGGTATAATAACCGCTGAGATGGAATTTGTCGCAATTAGGGAAAACCAAAAGATATCCGAAATCTTGAGCGGAGATCCTCAACTTGGGAGTTCACAAGGTGGACATAGTTTTGATGCTAATATTCAAAAAGGAGAAATTACACCAGAATTTGTGCGCCAGGAGATTGCAGAAGGTAGAGCTATCCTTCCCAACAATATCAATCACCCCGAAAGTGAACCCATGATTATTGGACGCAATTTTTTAGTAAAGATCAATGCCAACATTGGCAATAGTGCAGTTACGTCTAGTATTGATGAAGAAGTAGAAAAAGCCGTATGGGCTTCCAGATGGGGTGCCGACACGATCATGGATCTTTCCACTGGCGCCAATATACATGAAACTAGAGAATGGATATTGCGCAACACACCTGTTCCTATTGGTACAGTTCCTATCTACCAAGCATTGGAAAAAGTAAACGGAAAAGCAGAAGACTTAACTTGGGAACTATTTAGAGATACATTGATAGAACAAGCAGAACAAGGTGTTTCTTATTTTACGATACACGCAGGGGTTCTACTTAGATATATTCCACTAACGGCCAAAAGAGTGACTGGCATCGTTTCCCGTGGCGGTAGCATTATGGCCAAATGGTGTTTGGCGCATCACAAGGAGAATTTTTTGTATACACATTTCGAAGAAATGTGCATATTGATGAAGCAATATGATGTCGCTTTCTCTTTAGGGGACGGACTAAGACCTGGAAGTATAGCAGATGCCAATGATGAAGCACAGTTTGCCGAGTTGCGAACACTAGGAGAACTAACAAAAATTGCATGGAAACATGATGTCCAAGTGATGATTGAAGGTCCGGGACATGTACCTATGCATAAAATAAAGGAAAATATGGATGAACAGTTGAAGCATTGTTCAGAAGCTCCATTCTACACATTAGGTCCATTAACAACGGATATTGCACCAGGATATGACCATATTACTTCTGCTATCGGAGCTGCAATGATTGGCTGGTTTGGCACTTCAATGTTATGTTATGTCACCCCGAAAGAACATCTAGGACTTCCCAACAAAAAAGATGTAAAAGATGGTGTCATCACTTACAAGTTGGCAGCACATGCAGCAGATCTTGCTAAAGGTTTTTTCGGAGCACAAGTTCGTGATAATGCATTAAGCAAAGCGAGGTTCGAATTTAGATGGGAAGATCAATTTAACCTGTCTTTGGATCCAGACACAGCCAGAGATTTTCATGATGAAACCTTACCCGCAGATGGCGCTAAAGTTGCTCATTTCTGTTCCATGTGTGGTCCTAAGTTTTGCTCCATGAAAATTACGCAGGAAATAAGGGAAAGTGCTGACAAGGGCATGTTTGACAAAGCTGAGGAATTCAAATTCAACGGTAGTGAAATCTATTCTTAAAAAAAATACTGTTACGGTCGCAAGTCCTGATCATCCATCTCAAAAAGAAATGGATTGGATGATATCGATGCTATATTGTGGATTGGATAGTTTGTGGATCAGACAAGTAGATGAACTAACTATTCAGTTAGTAGGACAAATACAAAAAACAAATCCGCGTTTACTGCAAAAAGTTTTACTTCCTCATTCAACTATAAAGCGACATTCTCTCTCTCCAACTGATATATATGGATTACATTTTTCAGAGAAGGAAAGGGAAAAATATTCTTTCGAATATTTTCAAAGTTTAAAAGC
>QFOI01000189.1 GCA_003241175.1 Pseudopedobacter saltans | reverse complement strand
TGGCAGAAAAATTTGGATTTCAATTCAATATGGATCTGAAAAATACGGTGCAAGGACGACAATTCGAACAAGGAGCAATTAACATTCCTAGCAATAATCCTATTTTTCCCAATACTAAAAAGATTTACATAAAAGAAATCTCTACTTTTAAAGTCAACGACACTAAAAATGTAAAAACTATACTTTCCCATAAGGGTGACATAGTTATGGTTAGTCGAAAATTTGGGAAAGGAACTGTATTCGCAGTGGGTGATCCATGGTTGTACAACGAGTATGTCGATGGAAGAAAACTGCCGTCAGATTATCAAAATTTTCAAGCTGGAAAAGATTTAGTAGAATGGATTTCCAAACAATAAAAATAGCAAGATGCAATTAAACATAGACAATATCAATTCTTTGAAAGATACACAATTAAGTCTTCCAACTAAAGAATCATTCCAATATCCAGAAAAGGTTTTACAGTTCGGAACGGGTGTACTATTGAGAGGTTTGCCAGACTATTATATCCACAAAGCCAATCAAGTCGGCCTTTTCAAAGGACGTGTAGTTGTTGTAAAGTCCACAAGTTCAGGTGGAGCGGATTCTTTTTCCGAACAAAATGGTTTGTATACAGTTTGTTTGAGAGGTACCATCGACGGAACTATAGTTGAGGAAGATATCGTCAATAATAGTATCAGTCGTGTGGTCAACGCCAATACTGAATGGAACAATATACTGGAAACAGCGTCCAATACAGAATTAAGAATTATTATTTCCAATACGACCGAAGCAGGTATAGTGGATAGTGACGATAAAATTACAGATGTGCCTCCAGTAAGTTTTCCAGGTAAACTATTGGCAGTTCTATTGAAACGTTTTGAAATTTCACCCGAAAATAATTTCGTAATTCTTCCGACAGAATTGATTTCTAATAATGGTGAAACACTCAAAAAAATAGTTATTAATTTAGCCAAAAAAAATAATGTAAGTACAGAATTTATTGACTGGATTGTAACCAAAAATCATTTTTGTAATACACTTGTTGACCGCATTGTGCCAGGCGCTTATCACAACGAAAATCTTTCTTATGAAGACAAATTGATGATTATGGCAGAGCCATTTGGACTATGGGCCATAGAGAGCGATAGTGATGAAGTAAAACAAATATTGGAATTCGCAACAATTGACAAAGGTATAGTTATCGCACCCTCTATTGAGAAATTCAAGGAAATCAAACTTCGTTTGTTAAATGGCGCACATACTTTGTCTTGTGCATTATCTATATTGGCGGGTTTTGACACAGTAAAACAATCTATGCAAAATGAGACATTTTACCAATTAATCAAAACCCTACTATTAGAAGAGATTGGACCAGCTATCCAATCAGATACAATTTCAGAAAATGACATAACAAACTTTAGTAATAGTGTATTGGATCGTTTTAGTAATCCTTTTTTGGAACATAAATGGTTGTCCATCGCCGTCAATTATACTGAAAAGTTCAAATTGAGGTGTATTCCCATTTTGGAAAAATGGTTTAATCAATATCAATCGATTCCGCAAATTTTTTCTTTGGGATTTGCTGCATATTTGCAACTTTTGTCGTCAGATGTTGAGATTTCGGATAAATCGCAAAATACCATTCGCGAACTATGGAAATCGTCATCTCACCCAATAAACGCGATTTTAAAGGAAAAATCTTTATGGGATCAGGATTTAACACAATATGATGGCTTGGAAGAGAAAATAAAGTTTTACCTTGATAAAAATTTAAAACAAAATACGATGCAGTCCATATCCTCTGTATTGGAAAACACAAAAATTAGCGATGAAAAATAAGGTTTTACAGATTGCGCCAAAAGATAATGTATTGGTTGCTTTGCAAGATTTGAAAATTGGAGAAGAAATTCTTTTCAATGGGGAAACTTACCTTATCCAAGAGGATATTCCCGCAAAGCATAAGTTTTTTATGCAAGAAATGCAGCCGGGTGACGAGATATTTATGTACGGTGTCTTGGTAGGTAAAACACAATATTTCGTTCCGAAAGGATCCAGAATGAATACGGATAATACCAAACATGCCGCAGAACCTTTTCACTATAGACCATCCCATTACCATTGGACGGCACCAGATGTATCCAAATATAAAGACAGAACTTTCAATGGTTATTTCCGTGAAGATGGTCGTGTTGGTACGGCAAACTATTGGCTTTTTGTACCAACCGTTTTCTGTGAAAATCGCAATTTGGATATTATCAAAGAGGCTTTGTATAATGAATTGGGCTACGCAGTAACGGAAAAATACAAATCATTTACACATCAATTAGTCAAGGCTTATAACGAACATGAATCCTTATCAGCTATTGAAAATATTGACCTCTCTCCTACTATTGAACGTAAAAACCAACGTTTATTTAAGAACGTTGATGGTATCAAATTTTTGAATCACCAAGGTGGTTGTGGAGGCACTCGTCAAGATGCGGGCACTTTGGGTAAATTATTGGCAGCTTACGCCGATCATCCAAATGTCGCGGGAATCACCGTTTTGAGTTTGGGTTGTCAAAATTTACAAGTGGCAGATTTTAAACAATATCTTTTAGAACGCAATCCAAATTTCAACAAACCACTTTACATATTTGAACAACAAACTGCCAAAAGCGAAGAAGAATTGATCAAAGAAGCCATCCTTAAAACATTCGAAGGTTTGATTGAAATCAATAAAATAGAACGCCAACCTGCTAGCTTGGATAAATTGGTTATTGGCGTAAAATGCGGTGGCAGTGATGGCTTTAGTGGTATTTCAGCCAATCCTTCTGTTGGCTATACTTCTGATCTAGTGACTGCACTCGGTGGAAAAATTTTGCTTGCGGAATTCCCAGAACTATGTGGTGCAGAACAAAATCTTATTGATCGTACAGTCAATAAAGATTCAGCTGAAAAATTTATTCATTTGATGCGCACTTATAACAAAGCTGCGGAAAGTGTTGGTTCGGGTTTTTATATGAATCCTTCGCCAGGCAATATAAAAGACGGTTTGATTACAGATGCCATCAAAAGTACAGGCGCTGCTAAAAAAGGTGGAACTTCTCCTGTTGTTGACGTATTGGACTATACAGAACCAGCAACCAAACCAGGACTAAACTTAGTTTGTACACCAGGCAATGACGTGGAAGCAACTACAGGAAAAACAGCGAGTGGAGCGACTTTAATTCTTTTCACTACAGGACTAGGTACGCCTACAGGAAATCCTATTTGCCCAGTTATAAAAGTTTCTACCAATAATGCATTGGCACAACGTATGTCAGACATCATTGACATCAATACTGGATCTGTCATCGATGGCGACAAGACTATAGAAGAAATGGGCGAAGACATATTGGAATATTGTATCAAAGCTGCGAGTGGAGAAGTAATTCCTAAAGCAGTTTTGCTTAATCAAGATGATTTTATTCCTTGGAAAAGAGGCGTTAGTTTATAATTAGAAAATTAATAGATAGCATTAAATATGAAAACGTTTTTAGACGACAATTTTTTACTGCAGAACAAAACAGCAGAAAAACTATACCATGACTATGCGAAATCATTACCGATTATAGACTATCATAACCACTTGATACCTGATCAAGTGGCGAACAATAAACAGTTTGAAAATATTACACAGGTTTGGTTGTATGGCGATCACTATAAGTGGAGAGCTATGCGCACAAACGGTGTACCCGAAAAATTTATCACTGGTAATGCAACCGATTTCGAAAAATTTGAAAAATGGGCAGAAACAGTTCCTTATACTTTGAGAAACCCTTTGTACCATTGGACACACTTGGAATTGCAACGTTATTTTGGCATTACGGATTTACTTTCTGAAAAAACAGCAAAATCCATTTATGATGAAAGTTTGACCAAATTACAAACGCCAGAATATGCTGTACATGGGCTTTTGAACAAAATGAATGTAGAAGTTATTTGTACCACGGATGATCCTATTGACAATTTGGAATATCATCAACAATTTAAATCCAATGCTAGTGTAGGCTTCAAAATGCTTCCCGCATTTCGTCCCGACAAGGCAATGAATAGCGACAACATTGAAATGTTGAATAGTTACATTGATAAATTAGCAACTGTAGTAAATAAGGAAATCTCTGACTTACAAACATATTTGGACGCATTAAAATCTCGTCATGATTATTTTGCAGAAAATGGTTGTAAAGTTTCGGATCATGGTTTGAATAGTATTGACGCAGAAGATTTCACGTTCGAACAAGTAGCTGCGATTTTTGAAAAAATTAGAAAAGGGACGGCTATAGAAACTAAGGAAAATACAGTGTTCAAATCTGCCATGTTAGTTTGGTTTGCACAATGGGACCACGAAAAAGGTTGGGTACAACAATATCATTTGGGAGCCTTACGCAACAACAATACGAGAATGTTGGCACAATTGGGTCCTGATACGGGTTGGGATTCTATTGGTGATTATTCTCAAGCACAAGCATTGTCCAAATTCCTCAACAAACTAGATTCCGAAGATAAATTAGCGAAAACTATTATTTATAATCTCAATCCAGCAGACAACGAAATCATTGCTACGATGATTGGAAACTTCAATGATGGTTCGGTTGCAGGAAAAGTACAATTTGGTTCTGCTTGGTGGTTTTTGGATCAAAAAGATGGTATGACAAAACAGATCAATGCATTATCCAATATGGGATTACTCAGTCGTTTGGTCGGGATGTTGACAGACTCTCGTAGTTTCCTTTCTTTCCCTAGACATGAATATTTCAGAAGATTAATCTGCAATCTTTTCGGTGAAGATGTTGAAAATGGAGAGTTGCCAAATGATCTTCCTTGGATTGGTAAAATAGTACAAGATATTTGCTATTACAATGCAAAGAATTACTTTAATTTCAGTTCCTAAAACCACGATACGATTCTATTCATATGAAAAAAAACAAAGTACTTAGTTTTGGAGAACTACTGCTAAGGATAAGTCTTGATGCGGAAGGAGAATGGTTAGCAACCAATACCTTGCCTTTTTATGTCGGAGGCGCCGAATTGAATGTGGCCACTGCTTTGGCATTGTGGGACGTCCCTTCTGCTTATCTGTCCGCCATTCCTGACAATGAGATGAGCCATCAGATTGTCGCGGATCTAGAAAAAAAGAAGATTGACACGTCAAGGATGATTTTTGAGGGAGATCGTCTTGGGTTGTATTATTTGGCAAAAGGTAAAGATCTAAAGAATGCTGGTGTTATTTACGATAGAGCCAATTCCTCATATGCAAATCTTAACCGAGAAAAAATAAACTGGGAAGCAATATTTGAGGATGTAAGTTGGTTTCATTTCAGTGCTATTTGTCCTGCCCTAAATCAGAATGTCGCTGATATTTGCTTGGATGCGGTCCAATTTGCATCTCAAAAAGGCATTTTTGTTTCCTTGGATTTGAATTATCGATCCAAACTATGGAAATACGGAAAAGATCCTAAAGAAGTCATGCCTCAGTTAGCACAATATTGCAATCTAATCATGGGGAATATATGGGCAGCCAATCAGATGTTGGACACTCGATTGGAGGAGATTTTTTTGCAAAAAAACATCTATACGAAAGATCAACTATTGCAACAAGCCATATTTACATCCAAAGAAATTATTTCGACATTCCCTAGCTGTACGATAGTGGCCAACACATTTCGTTTCGACAATAAAGAAGGCATCCATTACTATAGTTCGTTATACTCTAATGATACTTTAAAAGTTTCGGATAATTGGGAAAAAGAAAAAATCTACAATCGAGTCGGTAGTGGTGATTGTTTTATGGCTGGGTTAATATATGGCTATTACAATGAGTTGCCAGAGGAAGATATTCTTGATTTTGCTACCGCTGCAGCAGTTGACAAATTGGATATTGCAGGCGATGCCACCACTTCAACTGTGGCAGAAATAAGATCTAAAATTTTAAACAAATAATCACAAAATAATGAATGCAGATATTATAGTTAAAGCAATTATAGGGCAGGGAATGCTCCCCTTGTTCTACCACGATAGTGAAGAGATAAGTGTTGACATTGTTAGGACTTTGTACAAGGAAGGTGTCAGAGTTGTAGAATATACACACAGAGGAAGTGCGGCCTTGTCCAACTTTAAAAAATTGAAAGAAGTCCGGGATGAGGAAATGAAGGATCTTTATTTGGGTATTGGGACAGTTAAAGTCAAATCAGAAGCCGAAAACTATGTAAAAGCTGGCGCTGATTTTATAGTTGCACCCATCATCAATCCTGTTGTTGGAACCATTGCTGCCAGTAATAACATTCCTTGGATTCCAGGATGTATGACGCCTTCCGAAATTAATCTAGCACAAAACTATCAAGCCAAATTAATAAAAATTTTTCCTGCAAATATTTTGGGACCAGAATTCGTTTCATCAATCAAAGAATTATTTCCAGGACAGCTTTTTATGCCGACTGGAGGTGTTTCCATAGATGAAACAAATATCAAAACATGGTTTGATTCTGGCGTTTGTGCACTGGGTATGGGAAGTAAACTGATCAGTAAAGACATATTGGAACACAGAAACTACGAGGAACTCGCTAAAAGGACAAAGCTTGCATTCGAAATACTTTCGAAAACAAAACCTAAATAACTATCTGCTTAAGAGAATGCTTTTTGTCCATATAAAATAATTGCCATGAATGAATCAAACTCTAACGTAATAGATACAAAGAAATCAGGTTACCGTTGGACTATATGTACTTTACTCTTTTTTGCCACGACTATCAATTATCTTGATAGGCAGGTTCTCTCTTTGACATGGAAGGATTTTATCGTTCCAGAGTTCCATTGGAACAATAACGACTATGGGACAATTACCGCCATTTTTTCCATTGTTTATGCTATTGCGATGCTTCTGGCCGGAAAATTTGTGGATAAACTAGATACTAAAAAAGGATTTATTTGGGCAATTTCCATATGGTCGATTGGTGCTATTTTACACGCATTTTGCGGTATTGCCACGTCTGGAATATT
>QFOI01000188.1 GCA_003241175.1 Pseudopedobacter saltans | reverse complement strand
CATTTTCTTTTCAATACACTCAATAGCATCTACGCATTGTCGATCAAAAAAGACGATCGTACAAGTAATGCTATCTTGAATCTCTCTGGTATAATGAGATATATTACGACAGAAAGTAGGGAGCAAAAAATACCATTCAAAAAGGAATTAGCGTACATAAATGATTATTTAGAATTACAAAAGGCCAGATTAGGAAATACTGTTTGCATTGATTATCAATCTAATGTAAAAATAAAAAATCAAACCATAGCGCCTCTAATTTTGATTACTTTTATCGAAAATGCTTTCAAATATGGCGTTAATCCGAATCAAAATGATAGTAAGATTATTTTGAATATACAGCTGATTGACAATCAATTGGATTTTCATATTTTTAATAAAAAATTGGATATAACACGAGATGAATTTAAATCCAACGGTATTGGCTTGAAAAATACAATGGAACGATTAAAAAGTATTTATCCCAATAAGCATCACTTAACGATAACAGAACTTAAAGAATCTTATAATGTAAAACTAACAATGGATCTACTATGATGAAATGCGTTGCCATAGATGACGAGCCGTTAGCATTAGAAATAATCGAAACTTTCGGTAAACAAACACAACTGTTTGAGTCCATTTCTTTTTTCACCAATACAGATTTAGCTTTTCAATTTATAGTTGACAATAAGATAGATTTAGTTTTTTTAGATATCAATATGCCTGCCATTTCGGGAATCGATTTTTACAAATCGCTACCTTACAAACCATTACTTATTTTAACGACGTCCTACACTGAATTCGCACTTGAAAGTTACGAGTTGAAAGCTATTGATTATTTGCTTAAACCCTATTCCTATAAACGATTTGAGGATGCGGCTCAATATGCCAATAAACAATACAATTTGCTGCAACAAGAATCAGCCAACAAAGAAAAACAATTTATTATTTTCAAAACAGAATCTGGCGTTACTAAAGTCTTTACAGAGGACATTTTATATATCAAAGCACTTGACAATTATTTAAAAATTAACGTACAAGGAATGTCTTCCTTTCTAGTGCGAATGACGATGAAATCTATTGACAACCTTCTGGACTCTAATAAATTTGTTCGTGTTCATAAATCATTCATAGTTTCACTTAACAAGATTGACTGCATAAAAGGTAAATTTATCTTTATTCAAAAAGAAGAAATTCCTATTGGAAAGAATTTCGAAGAAAATTTCAAAAATCAATATCATTTTTGAAGTCCTCATTCATTCACCACATATATTGACACGTTTACCCCAATAATTACAGTTACGAGTAGCTAAAATATACATTTGTATTAGAGGAAAGAAATGCAATATTTTCGGATTCCTCCTACCCTTTTTTCATTTAAATATTTGAAACTATGAAAAAGAAAATCGTCATTTTTTCCTCCGTTTTTGCAACGTTGGTAGTGCTCTTTTTCGCTTGTAAAAAAGATTCTAGTTCGGACGATTCCAGCACTACGACAACTACAACTACGACCACCACAACAACAGGTGATTGCGCATCACTTACAGGAACAGCCAAAGTTGTATGCTTAGCAAATACCTTCTTAGCCACATTAACAACAGCACAACAGTCCAGTGTACTATTAGATCTTAATTTAACGAATGCAAAAAGATGGTCCAATTTGCCTTGTGGACTAAGTTGTAGAAATGGTTTATTGATGAGTAGTTTGACTACTGCACAACAAACAGCAGCATTAGCCTTAATACAAGCAGTTGCGGGTACAGCTTATTCTGGCGATGGTTATGAAGAATATCAAACTATACGAGCTGCAGATGACTATCTCAATGCGAATGGCGGCGGTAGCTCCTATGGATCTGGCAACTATATCATTGCATTTCTTGGTACACCTAGCACTACCGGTAAATGGATGTTGCAATACGGCGGTCATCACTATGCGTCAAATGTTACATTCAATGCAGATACAATCGTGAGCATCACGCCACTGCACGAAGGTGTAGAGCCACACGGATCATTTACAGTAAGCGGTACGACTTATACTTCTCCGTTAACAGACGAATTAGCTGTTTCTCAAAATCTGTTAGGTTCATTTACTAGTACAGAATTGGCATCCGCAAAAATTTCTACTACCTTTTCAGATTGTTTGATGATTCCTGGTTCAACATCTAACACGATGCCCACAACCAAATTAGGCGTAAAAGTAAGCGCACTCAGCACCACCGCACAAGCAAAAGTATGGGCAGCAATTCAACCTTGGATTAATGATCTTGATTCCGCACAGGCGGCGTCTATACGTGCAGCGTACTATAGTGAATTGGCCAATACGTATGTTTGCTATTCTGGTTCTGGAAATGCTAGTGCCACTACAGGAACAGCGAGTACTTTTTTCACTACAAATACAGACTATTTGCGTATTGACGGACCAAGTGTTTGGATAGAATTTATTTGCCAAACAGGTGTAATTTTCTCTAGTCAAATTCACTATCACACAGTAATGCGTGACCACTCAAGAGATTATATTGGATTATAAAATATCCATTTATGTTATTTTCAAAAGTTAAAACCAATAGCCGCAATTTACTCGTTAAAATGCGGCTAATTATCACTCTCATAGTGTTGTGTATGGGAATTTCTAATTTCTCATTCGCACATCAAGCGCCTTACAGTGTAGCTTATTTGGATATTACGCCAGATAAAGTTTCTATTGAACTACATATTCCATTATCAGAATTAGCATTAGCTATTGGAGAAAATCTTTCCAATGATCCACAACATTTGTTGCAAACAAAAGAGACTGAATTAAGAAAATATATCCTACAACATACGCAGGCTTATATTACAAAAAATCATCCTTGGCAAGTTGATTTGAAAAGTTTGGAACTGAGTGAAGAAAGCCAGGTTACAAGTGGTCCAGCATTTTGGGAGTTGAAAACACATATCGTTTTATTGCCACCAAGAGGAGAATCAACACGACATTTCTATCTGGCTTACGATGGTGTTGTTCATCAAGTAGGAAATCATATCGTATTTGTAGTTGTGAGAAATGATTGGGAAACTGGACGCGCCGATAGTCTGACTGCGGAAAGTAATCCAATGAATATCAGAATTGGAAATGATAATCGCGTACATCCGTTGGAAATCAATTTGGATAAAGGAAGTAACTGGACAGGTTTTAAAAATATGTTTTCACTTGGAATGAAACATATCCAAGAAGGAACTGATCATCTGATGTTTTTACTTGTGTTGTTATTGCCTGCGCCATTAATTGCTCGCAGCAAACGATGGACGGATTTTGGCGGTGTTGGATTTAGTCTTAAAGCTCTTTTAAAAATCATTACCGCATTTACAGTGGGACATTCCATCACTTTATTATTGGGCGCAACTGGATGGTTTGTTGCACCTTCTCATATAGTAGAAATATTAATCGCAGTGTCGATTTTAATATCTGCAATACACGCTATTACTCCAATATTTCCGGGAAAAGAATATTTAATCTCAGGCGGATTTGGATTGATTCACGGAATGGCATTTGCATCTGTTTTATCTGAAATGAATCTTAGTGGAAGTTCACTAGTAATAAGCATTTTAGGATTCAATATAGGTATCGAAATAATGCAACTATCTGTGGTCGCCATCGTATTTCCTTGGTTACTTTTACTGAGCAGGACACCTTACTACAGTTATTTTAGAATTGGTGGAGCCGTATTGGCCGTGATAGCATCCATAGCTTGGATATTGGAACGTAGTTTGAATACACCAAACGCTATTACAGAATTTATTGCGGAACAATATTCAAAAGCAATTTGGCTAATCGTCGCTCTAGCGATTGTTTCTGTCATTATTTATTTTTATAATAAAAATAGAAACAACAATCGCTTAAAAATATCTCTGTAAAATTCCAATACGAAAGTTTGCGAAACATGTAAGGTCTTGACATATCTTGCGTCTATGATAGCATTAAATCAATGATTATTTAATGAAATTATGTTTACTGATCTTTTCAATTCTAATTTTCACTAGTGTAGAAGCACAAACCAAACACAAAATATTGCATTTTGTAGATCAGGATGCACAAGTTCCAATTACAAGTGCCAACATATTCAAAAAGCCTCATCAGCTTATCGGGACAACGGACAACAATGGTAATTTCGAATATTTTGGACGATTGACCGATGCGGACAGTTTGTATGTGGTTGCGATTGGTTTTGAGCAAATGGTGCTGCATATCGATACAGTATCGAACTATACTATTTTCAATCTCCTTCCGTCCAAAACAATGTTGTCTGCAGTGGTTGTCACAGCCAACAATCTGAATCCTTACCACGCTATAAGCCAAACGGATATTCGTTTGCGGGGCGTTTCTAATTCACAAGAAGTTTTGCGTATTGTTCCTGGATTGTTTATTGGACAACCCCAAGGCGGAGGAAAAGCTGAACAAATATTTTTAAGAGGTTTTGATAATGACCACGGCACGGACATTAATTTGTCGGTGGATGGAATGCCTATTAATATGGTTTCGCATGCGCACGGACAAGGATATGGCGATAGTCATTTTATCATTCCTGAAACGATAGAAAGTACCAACTACGAAAAAGGAATGTATAACACTTCCAAAGGAGACCTTGCTGTGAGTGGTTTTGCAGCTTTTCACACAACAAATGCTTTGGATAAAAATGTTATAAAAGTTGAAGGCAGACAATTCAATACCTATCGAGCATTGGGAATGTTTAGTCTTTTACCAAAAGCAATGCAAGACAAACAATCTTGGTATGTAGCTTCCGAATATCGGTATAGTAACGCTTATTTTGATCATCCACAGCATTTTAAAAGATTTAATTTTTTTACAAAATACACGGGCCAATTAAGTGAAAATAATCAATTAACTATAAGTTCTTCTACGATGCATAGTAGTTGGATGGCTTCTGGACAAATACCAGAAGTTGCGGTAGCAGAAGGTTTGATTGGTTTTTATGGAGCGATCGATCCAAATGAAGGTGGAATTACGAATCGCACGAATGCCAATGCGCAATTGGTTACAAACTTAAAAAATAGTGCTATTTTAAAAAATCAACTATACTTTAGTCATTATACATTTGACCTCACTTCTAATTTTACATATTTCTTAGAAGACAGCATTAATGGTGATGAAATAAGGCAAAAAGAACACCGCAATTTGTTTGGATACAATGGTTCTTATTCACTGGATAATTATATTGGTGGCATCAAACTCAATTCTACGTTGGGTTGGAATACTAGATGGGACTTTATCAGAAATATTTCTTTGTCGCATACTGTTAATCGTTATACCATTATCGATCCGTTGAAATTAGGAAATATCAACGAAGCGCAAGGTGATGTTTATTTCAATGAAGAAATAAATTTTTCTCCAAAATGGACACTAGATTTGGGTATTCGCTACGATTATTTTCACTATCAATATGACAATCAACTGGCATCAGACACAACGCTCAACGGTATTGGAAAATATAATGCACATAATGCAGTTGTGAGTCCAAAATTCAAACTGAGTTATCTAGCAGGAAAAGATGTACAACTGTATCTTTTTGCAGGTAAAGGATTTCATTCCAATGATGCACGCGTAGTTGTTTTGGAAGGTGGTAAAGAAACTTTGCCTGCCGCCTACGGTTCAGACTTGGGAATTGTGGCAAAACCTGTAAAGAATTTATTGTTGAATGCGGCAGTTTGGTATAGTTATTTGCAATTTGACGAGAAAACTTTGTTGGAATTTAAAATCGACACAGACAACGACAATAAGGAAGATTTGGTGATTCAATGTGTGCCAAAAAATGGCAAAATGTATGTGTACGGCCCGGTAAAACCAGCCACAGTTGGCGGAACTACAAGTACTATAAATAGCGACGCAAATGCAGAAGTTAATATTACACCTTACGCCTCTTCCACGCCAACGGTAGCCACATCTAGTAAAGGAATCAAAGTATTTGCAGGTCCTCGTGACGATCCATTTTTCTTTGATTTACCTCAATATTTGAAAATTGTTTCTGGTCAAGCAACCAGTTACAACAATCCAGGAACTGATGCACTTGCAGGAACTAATGTATTGAACGTAGTTGTTGAGTTGCCAAAATCCTTATTGGGTACAGGAAGCGGCATCAACGTATGGTTGGAAACGAAACAAAAAAGTTAATCTCAAATCTAATTTACAATGAAAAAAATATTATATCCGGCATTCTTGACTTTAGTTGTAGGTTTCACAGCTTGCCACAAAGACAACGATTCCACACCGACAGATCCTAATAAGGGCAATACTTTCACCATTCAAGGCGATCAAGTTGCACGTCCTGGTTTTGAATGTTGTATTCATTAGTAGTTCTGACCACGATAAATTTAATCAAACAGAACCATCGCAAATGGCGAGCGTTTTCGGAGCAGAAATTAAAGCAAAATTAATGTCCTTAAATCCAGACTATACTACTAATAAAATTGGATTGACTGCAGACCAATTTGCGGGTGCTCTTTCCACAGACGTGTTGAATGTTTCCTTAACTGGACCAACTACATTTTACGATGGCACACACGTATTTGACAGGTAGAAATCTGACAGACGATGTAATTGATGATAATTTTACACTCATTTTTGGTGGACCCAATGGAACAGCAAAACCAGGTTTAACTTCTGACCACGTTGACCACAACGATAAAGATTTCTCCAATACATTCCCTTATGAGGCTTCACCTTGGTAAATTTTAATTTATAACAAAGCTGTATAAAAGCTACGTCATTCCGACAATAGGAGGAATTTCTGTTTCGACTAATTGAAATAGAGATTTCTCCCTTTGGTCGAATAGATGACAGTAATTTATCTAGTCAAATAAATATTATGAAATACGCACCGCCAATTTTAGGCATTCTAATGATTATTCCTTTTGTGAGTCTAGAACACGTAGTTGTCAATGAATTATCTCAACTATCAACCAGCTCTATCGCCTGGGAATATCTCAAATTAGGTTATCGCCATATTTTGCCACTAGGTTTTGATCATATTT
>QFOI01000187.1 GCA_003241175.1 Pseudopedobacter saltans | reverse complement strand
TGTAAACAAGAAGCTTATCTCAACCGGGATGGACTTACCCCGTTCCCTTGACCCCAACACGATAGTCCACTTCCATGAAAACAATTGTGTCCATACAGTTTAATGGACTGGCTAACAGAAATAAGGGCAGGTTACTGAATTTGCGGAAACGGCTATCACAAACAGGAATGCCGTTCAAAAGCTTAAAGGCATTTCTGTTCCTTGTCTGAATCTGAGGATATCACCACTTGAGCAAATTACATCCCTACCGACTTTGGGGTTTCTGATATTGCTCCGTGTAGTAACAAAGGTGCAAGGGAGGATGTACTGGTATTAAAAAATAAACAGAAATTTCCATCCTTGCCGGCATGCTCATTTATTATTTCAGGACTACTTCGTGGCCCTTCAAAGAATTACGGCGTCTTTCAGGTTTTTGGATTCTTTTTTTTAGGGTATTTCCCTCCGTGTTGATATGATAGGTGAAGTTCGTGCAAACTATGATATCATTGGATTCGAAATGTTTTACGATCCCGTTTTTTTCCAGGGTTACCACCCAGCACGAGTTCTGGTGCATCCCGTAGTCGATGATGAAAATGGCGTGCCCGCGCCCCAACGGGGTATCTACCAATATTGTCGGGTTCATCTGCAAAACCATGGTCTGGCATTTATAGGTTAATCAATTCAGTGGCGGCAGGGATGTTGCGCAGCCCGTGCTTCCAAACAGCGGCCAAGTGTCTTAACAAGGTACTTTTCGGTCTTCCTCAAGGTCCCATACACGGTGCTGGCGCATTACGTCCACAAACTGCGAAGCCCAGCCTTTGCCGTCCTTTTCAAACACGACGCCTCTGTCTTTTTTCACCAGGGACTTCTCGGCCAGTTTTTCTGTCCCCTTCGCAAAAGCTATGGCCTTGCAGTGGCGATAACCTTCGTTTACGAACCGGAAATAGTCTGGATTGCCAAGAAGGACGTCCACGCTTTTTCCCGAAGGTGTATAAAGGGCATCGTACAAGACAGAAGCGTCCGTCAGGTAGGTGTGCCCTATGTCCTCCGTGCTACCGTCACCGTAAGTCAGGGGTCCTACCTTAGTGCCTATCAGGACAGGCTCGGCTCCCTCTTTCCCCAGTTTTTTCTTCATTGTTTCCACGCTAGCCCTCTCAACGCCATCGGAGATCAGGAACGCTACCTTTCGGGTGGCTATGCTCCCTTTGCCTCCACCAAAGCCCATGCCCAGCGCCCTGGATTTTTTGACTTCCGGACTCTTCGCCTCAAATGGGTATCCAGGCCATATCTGGCGGACGAATTCCAAAGTCATCGCGTTGAGTTCCGCAGGGGGTTCCATGTTAATGTTGTCCCCACCTTCCTGGCTAGACCCGCGTCAACCTGGTTCAGGACCGCCAGTTCCCTCCTGCGGATATCCGGATTGCCCACTTTGCTCAGCTCAAAACTGTAGGCGTCGACAATATGTTGCCGGCCGGGTTCGGACTGGGAGCGGAAAAACAACCTGGCCTGCGTAAAATGGTCTGCAAAGGAGACGGAACGCTGCCTTACTTTGCGTGCATCTACCTTTTGTGCGTGCGACTCAAAACCCTTTTCGCCGTTCATCATGGCGTGGTACGGGCAGCCGGCGGCCTGGCTGTTGGGAAAATAACTAACGCTGCCCTTAGGGATGTCCATTCTGGACCTCCCGTCTTTTTGGTTGTTGTGCTTTCCGTTGACCGGCCTGTTGACAGGTATTTCGTTGAAGTTCCCACCCAGCCGGTAGTTCTGTGTATCCATATAGGAAAAGACACGCCCCTGTAGAAGCGGGTCGTCCGTTACGTCTATGCCCGGAACCAGGCGACCTGGGTCAAAAGCCGCCTGTTCCGGCTTTACCGCGTGGACGAGGTCTGGAAAATTAACGGCATCCTGGACAAAGAACACAGGTATGTTGTTGCCTACAAGGTCATAGTTGCCCTCTTCTGTGTAGAACTTGACGGAAAACCCACGTACGTCACGTGCCAGGTCCGTTGAACCCCTAAAACCGGCAACGGTAGAAAACCGCGCGAAAACTTCGGTCCTTGTCCCTTTCCGCAAGAACTTCGCACAGGTGAATTCGGAGATGTCCTCCTTCATCTCGAAAAATCCGTGTGCCCCGCTGCCCCTGGCGTGGACCACTCTTTCGGGGATGCGCTCCCTGTCGAAATGTGAAAGCTTGTCAAAAAATATATGGTCTTGCTGCAGGGAAGGCCCCTTTGTCCAGCCTTCAGCGAAGTGTTGTTGTCGGTGACAGGTACGCCGTCGTTCGTGGTAAGCAGCCGTCCGCCGTTGTCGACAAGGTATTCTTTAATTTGCGCGTCTTTCCTGGAAGGAGTGTTGTTCATGGTCGTTTCATTTATTAAGTTGGGCAAATCGTTTCTTAGCGGAACGGGAACCGATAGGTGTCCCGCCTGGTACTTAAACAATAAATTTATACGAATTGTTTTACCGCCGTCCCAAAATCTGTACCAATACGTCCCTTTTCGAAAAATCAGGACAGCACTTTCGACGTCGTTACGCAGCGGGAAACACTGAAACAAAGAAAAACCATGGCTTAAGGAAACTTTTTTTACAACGGTATGTCCCCAACCGTCGGAATGGAAAAAACGCACAGTTCAACGTAAGGCCTAAACGCTTCTGAGCAGCATGTACAAAAACAGCAAAAAAAGGAAAACTAAGCAGCATAATTTCGTGTGGAAGGAAGGATATATTTTCATGGGGGCAAGGTTTTGTGTAATGAAGGTACGACTACCGATTGACATATTAAACAAAATTTATAGGCAACCGTTTCCGCTTAGGAACACCACGCAGACGCTCTACACTCTTTTAGACGATGCCAATGCAGAAACCCCTTAAAAACTGCACTTTACATAGTTTGAATAACCGGGTACTTCGACGAGGTTAGTTTCCCCTTTCGCCATACTGCCGCACATGGTTGGAGGCATGGCGTTGAAGTCGCCGAACTACTCCCGCGGTTGCCGTGACCCACCATGGCTGGTTACGGTATTTAACTTATTTGCCTAGCCTAAGCACTTGGTCTTTTGGGTTTGTTGCAAAAAAACTTGCGGTATGCGAACGGCTAAGCTTTCACAAACGCCACTGCCTCAAGCAGTTTGGCCGGGACACAGAAGCAGGCATAACCAGACCCTACAAAAATCATGTTTCTTGTTAACAAGTTCCAAAGGCCTGCAGACAGAGGCAAGTTGCAGGACCGTTGATCCGTCTCTGTAACGGCTTTGGAATCTAGGAAGGGCCATCCTTAATGTTTCAGTTACTCAACAATGCAAGCAGGATTGTTGGGCAAATGCCACTTATCAAAGGCCCAGGCACGGTATGACTTTTGGGGGGTCTGTTTAAATAACATTGAGGAACTTAAAACTAATTCCCGTAAGCCCATTTCTGAACCCTACGGTCGACCAGGTGGAAGGTTTAAGAATAGTGCCTGGGACATAAAATGATGGTTATCCGGCTTTTTTAGCTTAAACGGTACTTGATAACATATGATTCATTAACTTAGACTAAAATTAGCCTACAATGGACTACACCCAATTGCTTAAGGAAGAAATCAAGAGACTTGGTTTCGACATATCCTATTTCGAGGAAATTCTTGACATTCCCGACGGGGAACTCTCCAAAAATCAATGGCAGGAACAATACGTCGATAAGGTATACCGGGAACTGCACGAGCTCTTTGGCTTTTGCTATTGAATGCCCTTAGGCTGCAAAGGGTTTTTGGATGTTGGCCCAGGTTTGTTTTCCGTGTCATGTTCCCTTCGGTCTTTGGACACCGTCTTAACAATAGTTTAATTGTGTGGCATTAACTTTTCCGCAGATTCTGTGTTGTAAAGTACTGTGTCTATAATCGTAAACAAAAATCATTTTTATGAACAACGAAATTGCAAACCAGTTGAATGACCTTATCACATTAAACAACGACCGTGTTGCCGGTTACCAGAAAGTCGTCGCCGACATCAAGGACGAAAACATCGACCTAAAGGGGATTTTCCTGAAGTACGCTGAACAAAGCCGTAAATTTTCCCAGGAACTGACACAGATAGTGGCCCAGCAAGGCGAAGATGCCGAAACGGGTACAACCTTGGGAGGTTCGTTGCACCGAGCGTGGATTGACGTTAAAAGTGTTTTTGGCGGTTCCGACAGAAAATCGATTCTTGACGAAGCTGAAAGGGGTGAGGACGTAATCAAGAAGGCATACAAGGATACGGTTGAGGGCGGCAAGCTATCGGGAAATGCCTTGGAGGTCGTATTGCGCCAGCAAGCAGAGATTGTGCAAGACCATGACGTTATAAAACATTTGAGAGACGCCGAATAGATTGAACATAAGACAAGTAAAGACAGTACTGTTTTCAGGTCGGGTTCAGAAGTCAAAAAAATAACGGCCGGGATGTCTTTAAGACATCCCGGCCGTTATTTTTAACTAACAACTTCAACAAAACACGGTAAATTATAGGAAAAATACACCAATCTTAGCGGACATCTGCTTTTCTCGCAAATATTTTCCTGGACGGATAAGTAATCAAGTCTCTAAGTCTGGAAGTGGTGTTGGTAAAAACACAAAGAAATTTTACAGTTGCTCTCGATTTGCATTCAAGCTATACAGCGTATTAATGCTCTACGTTTGACTGCGTGAAACATTGCTTGGCATGCCTTCATGGCAGGGAAGATCCCGAATTTGGGTATTGGTTATATGGCCAAGAAAAGTACACAATCCAGAGCCAAGAAAAATACTACAGGTGATTTGTTTTCCTGCAACTACTTTTCCTTGTTTCGGTAGCATAAAAAGTTTGGCCTACAGCCGAACATCAAGGAAACGGGAACGCCTGCTCCATGTCATGGATCCCACTACGATTTCCTTGTACTCGGAGTAATGCACAAAAATGACGGTGTTTGTCTTGAGCTATTGCCTCATTTTTGTATTTGCACTTTTTTTTACCAAACATAACGTAAGCAGCCTCTGGAGGAGAGCAACCAGCCGGGGATGGGTTTGTGAAAGACAAGTACATAATAAACCAGGCTTTTGTACAGGGTCTTTTTTATTATGTTTTTGTCTTTCGTCGTACCTTAAAAAGCTCATCGACAGACTTCTTTTGTATGTCGATAGTAAATCCCTTGTGGTTGTGAAGCCTATTTCACTGTACAGAAAGACAATACTCAAAACCAGCAACATCCTCAACCCACTGTGACTAAGCTTATTAACAAAACAAAGATGCATCAGTGTTACGTAACTTGACGAGTGTATACATTTTTATGTTTTCAGACACAAAAAACGTAAAAGTATGGAAACCCCGATTTTGTTTCCGGTAGATCCCAACGAATTCTACCGCCAGCTGACGGAAATAGTCCGTAGGACTGTATTGGAGACCCGTCCACCAACTTCCTTGGTACCACCACCTTCCGGTCTTTCCACCAAACCACTTTTGTCTATCAAAGAGGTTCGTGATCTTTTCGGTATTTCCAGACCGACGGTGGATCAGTGGCACGAACTGGGCGAACTCAAGAAAGTTAAGATCAGAGGCAAGGTCTATTTTTTGACGGATGATATCCAGAGACTCATCCAAAATTCCAAAGGCAAAGATGACTCGTAGGAGAGAGGTTCACCACCAATTGTTCCGAGAATACAGATGTATCATCCAATCATGTCAGCTGAATTTGTGGCGGATGAAAAGAAAAAGGGGCGGGTATTTGTTAGATAAATCCCTGGATTATCCGAAGAGATCTGCATCCAAATGTGGAAAGCCGACCGGGGTTATCCTTGCTCTTGATCATGGTTTCCAGAGAAGAACCGAAGCAAAATATCTTCCATCGCCCGATCCCAAACTCCTTGACCTTTCCCCAAAACATCAGGTGAAAGACGGCAAGGATTTGAACGACTTACGGAAATCTGAATAACAATATTATCTGAGCTCAAAGCTTAACAGCGTGAAGACTCCTGTAAAGGCATATCAGCACGATTAGAAGTTAGCAAGCAGGAGGCCGGTGCGTACGCAGCCGGCCAAAAGGAAATCTCTCATACTAGCGTATTCGTATTTATCCATCCAAAAAATTACCGGAATGAAGCAGAAGACCACCCGTATATACCTTCGGGCAACCTCTATAGAAAAGACGATCATCAAACAAAAGGCAAAGAAATGCGAGATGACTATCTCCGATTTTCTGATCGCTTCAGCACGTAACGTAGAGATCAAACTGTATAAAAAAACAATACCTGCATCGGTAAACAAAACCGTGTTGGCACTGCTGCAAAGTGCCAACAACTTTAATCAGTTCACAAGGTATTGCCATTCGGACAGACTCAAAAACATAGGGGAAGAGGAACTCCATTTTTACGCAAACAGATTGTACCAACTGGCAACCGAAATCAAAAACGCCCTACAATGATAGCCAAGCAGACAAGGGGATCGGCAAGATCGTGCTCCGGGATGTTGGACTATGTCCTACGGGAAAAAGGACTCAAACACCCGGACGAAAAAGCGGAGATCGTTTTCCAAAACGGATGCTACGGTACCCATGCAGAGATAAAAGAGCAAATGATAATGGCTATGGGACTTAATAAAGGTAAATGGCAATCCCCCATGTTTCATGCAATATTCAGTCTGGCAGAAAACGAAAGACTAATAAAAGATCAGGAACTCGCCTTAGCTGAAAAACTGGTTCAAGAGTTTAAGCTGGACAATAGTATTGTTCTGGGAGTAAAACACTCGTCTAACCAGAACAAGGACCACTACCATTTTATCGTCTGCCTTCCACCAATAGATGGCAAGGCAGTACCTAATATGTTCCGATCCAAGATAAGACTGATGAATATTGCGAGATTCTGTGAATTGGAATTAGGATTAAAGCAATTGGAAACACCCAAGATAGAAAAAGGAAAACATCAACACCAGAGAAACAATGCAAGGTTTGAAAAGGCCAGACAGGATCTGGGATGGGCACTTATCGGGACCAAATCCATGTTGGAGTTTGTAGGCAAAATGAACAAGGCTGGTTATTCGCTGAGGA